>CANCAR010000005.1 GCA_947374125.1 Hyphomicrobiales bacterium
AAGCAAGCACAGGCCGATCACATACCAGAACCCACCCGGGGTCTCGAGAAAGGGAAGATCTTTCACGTTCATGCCGAAAATACCGGCAATTAAGGTTGGTGGCAAAAGCATAGCGGTGAGGATGGATAGAATACGAAGATTATCATTGATGGCAGCATTGGTTTTTGCGGCCATTTCATCTTGCAAAAGGCGCGCCCGATCCTGCACGAGAACGGCATCATGATCTAATGTCTCCAACTCGCGGGCAAGGCGAACGGTGACGTCGTCAAAACCAGTCGGAAGCGCTAATTGCAATTTTTCAAATCGGGCAAACGAGTTCCGAATGGCAAACATATCGCGGTGAAGGCGCGCGGACATTCGTCGAATTGGCGCAAGGCGAACCCGGTCATCATTAACCTCGGGCTGCAAAACCCGGTCTTCGATATCATCAAGCGTTTCGGAGAGCTCGGATAATTCGCGTGCTGCGGCATGGGTGAAATGAGAAAAAATCATTTCGAGCAAATCAATAGGCGAGGTGGGAACGTGCCCCCGCTCAAATTGTCGCCTTACGCGATCAGTCGAGTATAACGCATGGCGCCGCATGCTGATGAACATCCGGCCATTCAGCGCGAAAGACAGTTTGGCGGTTTCCTTGGTTCGGCCAGAAAGGTCGCGCTCGAAATCCGCAATAGCGCCATAGACGGTGTCGCCCTCTACATCCAATCGCAAACCGCCATCTTGATCAATAAGGCTGTCTTTGGCGTCCTCGGGCAGGTTGGGTAACGCGCGTATGAGGTGACGGGCTGGCTCATGGGCAGAGGCAAAATGAAACCAATACCAATCTTGCGACGTCGCAATGTCTAATCCGGATGGCAAGGCTTCCAAAACAGTTGGCGGATTGAGTCCGTTAAAGCGGAAGGCCCATAGGAGACCGCCTTCCGGTTCTTTCAAAACGCTGTCGTCTAATGCGTTCATGGTTTCGATCTCCAACCCGCTCTTCATCACGACGGAGAAGCGGTTTAAGGCGAAGTGGCGATGTGAAGCAACGCTTGGCACGGCTTCCGGCCGTCAGCAAGCCTCACTTCGGCCATTCAACCGTTTTTGAGATCAACCGATCCGCCGTCCCGACTCAGGATCAAAAAAGTGCATGGCTTTGGATGGAATCGTTACGTTGATCGATGATGTCACGTTAAAGGGCTGGTCACCCGGTATCGAAATCACGGCTTCCTCATCGGCCAAGAGTCCGTGTAGGAGGCGACTTGATCCTAGCGCCTCGTTGAAGCTTGAGGCAATTTTCAACCCCCCTTGCTCGACCACTTGGGTCTGTTCAGCGCGAAAGCCAAAGACGACCGGCCCATCGGAAAGGCTTGCCGCTTGCTCCTGATCAAGGGCGATGGATTGCCCGTCCTTAAAGCGAATGCATAGGGCGGCTTTATCCACCGTCGCGTGCAGTAAGTTAAGCCCCGGTGATCCAACAAAGCCCGCGACATAGGTGGAGGCGGGACGATGATAAACCTCATCCGGTGTTCCAACTTGCTCAATGATCCCCTTGTTCATCACGACGATCCGATCGGCAAGCGTCATGGCCTCCACCTGATCATGCGTCACAAAGAGCGAAGTTGTACCAAGGCGTTGGTGAAGCCTGCGGATTTCAACCCGCATGGCGACGCGCAAGCGTGCATCGAGGTTGGAGAGCGGTTCGTCATAGAGAAAAACATCAGGCTCGCGGATCATCGCACGCCCCATGGCTACGCGCTGGCGTTGCCCGCCGGAAAGCTGCATGGGTTTGCGTTCGAGAAACTCGGTCAGGCCCAGCATATCGCCAACGGCTTTGATCCGCGCGGTCCGTTCGGCTTTGCCCATACCCGCTACTTTCAAGGCATAGCCGATATTTTCAGCCACCGTCATATGCGGATAAAGCGCGTAGTTTTGAAACACCATCGCGCAGCCGCGCTCGCGTGGCTCAAGCGTGTTGACGATTTTTTCGCCAATCGCGATCTCACCATCGGTGATGGCTTCAAGACCGGCGATCATGCGCAGGAGCGTGGATTTCCCGCATCCTGAGGGGCCCAAAATGACAACGAATTCGCCAGCATTGATCTCAAGGTCAACGCCATGAACGACGGTCGTTGGTCCATAGTTTTTCTTCACGCGTCGGAGGGTTACGGCGGCCATTATCAAATTCCTATTTTTCGGTCGCGATCAGGCCGCGCACGAAATAGCGCTGCATGAAGGCCACAAGCAGAAGAGGGGGGAGCATCACAATCAAGCAACCAGCCATCGCGACATTCCAGTCGGGAGTGCCGCCGCCATTGGTTAACACGGAGGGCGCCAACATTTTGAGCTCAACAACGGAAGTTGTGCCAAATCCGGCGCGGTCCGGCGTGGCGAGAAGGGGCCAGAGATACTGGTTCCAAGCGTAAAGGAACATGATCGTAAACAAGGCCGCCATATTCGCCCGCGAGAGTGGAAGTAAAAACTCGGTGAGAAAGCGAAAAGGTCCTGCGCCATCCATTCGAGCCGCTTCGAGAAGCTCGTCGGGAACCGTGAGAAAAAATTGGCGATAGAGAAAGGTGCCGGTTGCGGTTGCGATGAGAGGTAGAATGAGACCGGTATAGGAATTCAGGAGGTTCCACTCGAGTGCTACTTGGACCCCCGTTAGCGCGGCGATAACAGTAGATAGTCCTGTTACATCCAAAATCGTTTGAAACGGCCAAAGGGCATTGGCGGCTACAGCGTAAGTTGGCACGATGCGGACTTCAAGCGGCAACATGAGCGTAATGAAGATCATCCAGAAAATCAGCATACGGCCCGGAAAGCGGAAATAAACGAGGCCGAATGCGGTAATCGCGGACATCACCACTTTTCCAGTGGCAACGCCGAGCGACATGATCAAACTATTGGCGAGACGCCCGCCGAGATGCCCGCGCGCCCAAGCCGCTTGGAGATTATCGAAGAGATGATCACCTGGAAAGAGATGCAGTTCGGGGATATTGATTTCGCGCACCGTCAGCGTGGCACCAACATAAACCAACCAGAGGGGAACAAACACCGACAGCGCGCCCAGGAGCAGGACGGCATAGGTGGCGGTATTTAAGAGAGGCGTGCGTTCGATCATGGCAAACTCAGCTGTAATGGATGCGGCGTTCGATGAAGCGGAACTGGAAGAAGGTGAGCACCATCATCAAGAACATCAACACAATGGATTGAGCGGCAGCGCCCGAATAATCGAGGCCGCGGAAACCGTCGAAATAGATTTTATAGACCATGAATTCGGTGGCTTTTGCGGGGCCGCCATCCGTCATCACATCGACGATCCCGAATGAATCCTGAAAACTGTCTGTAATGCTGATGACCAGCAGAAAGAAGAAAGTGGGTGTGATCAAAGGCAACTGGATATCGCGCACGCGGCGCAACACGCCTGCACCATCAAGTGCACTCGCCTCAATGACCGAGCGCGGAATGGCCTGTAGCGCAGCAAGAAAGAAAATGAAGCAATAGGCGGCATATTTCCACGAATAGCAGACGATAATCATGGTCATCGCGTGATAGCCATTTTGCGCAGGGTTCCAAAACTCGTGGTTGGATTTAACAAGAGCGGAAAATATTCCGGCCTCTGGAGCAAAAATGAAGCGAAAGGCGAGTGCCGCTGCGGGGGCCACAACGGCATAAGGCCACACGAAGACGGTGCGGAAGGCTTGGTAGAATTTTAATCCCCGGTCGCACGCAACCGCCAGCAGCAAGCCAAATCCCATTGAGAGGAAGGATGTTGCGCCGGCAAAAATGATGCTGCGGATAATCGATCCCCAATAGGCCCGATCAGCAAACACTTGGCGGAAATTATCTAAACCCACCCATTCATTGCCGCCGCCCCAAGGCCGTTCAAGCGTGAAGGCCCAATAAAGCGCTGCGCCGGTCGGCCAATAGAAAAAGGTAAAAACGAGCAAAATTTGGGGGAGGACAAACATCACGCCGACGGATGTTTTCGAAAATGTAGCGCGCTTTTCCATGATGTCCCGCCTCACAAAAGAAGAACGGACGCGGCATAGGCCGCGTCCGTGAGAGTGTCGATATCAAGGAAGCATTTTGCCTGCGTAGGTCTTTTCGAACTTGCGAAGAACCGCATTCGAACGCTCGACAGCAGAGTTGATGCCATCATCAACCGATACCTTGTTGGCAAAAATATCGGTCAGAGCATCGCGCATTTCCTTGCGGATTTGAACGAAGCCGCCAAGGCGGATGCCACGGGTATTTTCCGTGATAGGCGAAGCGTTGAGCGAAGCAATCGCCAGTTCGCGGCCTTTATACGGAGCCTTGTCGTAGAAGCCCTGGGCCTTCATGAACTCGAAGCCCGACTTGGTGACGGGAATATAGCCCGTGCGGGTCGACCAGAAGAGCGCTGAGTCAGGCTGTGCGATGAAGTTAAAAAACGCTGCTGCGCCCTTATATTCTCCATCGGTCTTGCCCTGCAAAGCCCAAAGCGATGCACCGCCGACCAGCGAGTTGTGACGCTCAGCGCCAGTCAGCGTTGGCAGCATGGCGACTTCCCACTGCATATCCGGCTTCTGGGTCTTGCCGACTGTACCGTGATCCGCAATGGACGACAGCATGACTTGGCAATCGGCATTGGAGAAAGCCTGCACAATGGTTGCGCCGGTATCTGGCGTCTTGATCTTCACGAGACCATCATCATAGGCCTTCTTCAGATTCTTGACGATATCGACGAACTTGGTCTTGTTGACGGCGAATTCAGCGTCAAGACCCTGATAGCCATTGCCCTTGGTGGCGATTGGCAGGTTGTTGATCGCGGAAGACTGTTCCATGATCGGCCACGTGTCGTAGTTCCAAGCCATTGGGCACTCATAGCCAGCTGACTTGAGAGCCTTGAGGGCGTCGAAGGTTTCATCCCAGGTCTTTGGTGCGGAGGTCTTGCCGATTTTTGCGAACGCGTCTTTGTTCCAATAGAACATCGCGGTCGAGGAGTTGAACGGGAAGGAGTTCAGCTCACCCTTGGAGTTGGCATAATAGTTCGAAATCGCTGGAATATAGTCTTCCCAATTGATCTTGTAGCCATTGTCAGCCATCAATTTACGGGCTGGAACATAGGCTTCCGAAAGAAGCAGATCGAGGGTACCGGCATCGAAGACCTGAACGATGGTTGGGTTCTTCTTAGCGCGGTAAGCGGCAATCGCGTTCTGCAACGCGTTGTCATAGGAGCCTTGCGATGTGCAGGTGATTTCGTAATCGGCTTGCGAATCATTAAAGCGCTTGCAGACTTCTTCGACCGCGCCGCCGAGATCGCCGGTCAGGCCGTGCCACATTTCAAATTTAACACGCTCCGCCGAGAAGGCCGACGTGGTTGCTGCGAGCAAAAGCGTTGCAGCCGTTGCGATGAGTTTCGATTTCATAGGATAGCTCCGTCCAAGGTTGATTTCTTACGTTGGCGGGATGACCTCTATCGACCGTGCATGACAATCTGCCGAACGTCGCGTGACGCATTTATGAAGGTTGATGCGACACATTTTCATTGCGAACTGTCACGGTGTCGTCGTGAAAGCGGGGCATGCGCTTTTCTTCAGTGCGTAAGTAAACCGATTAGGATATGTGCCATGAAGACCCATCTTGTTGACCAAACCGTCAGTCTATTCGCGCCGTTGGGTGCTGAGGTCATTACGAAGGCTCAGACGGGAGAGGCGACTGTTGCCCTTCATGATTCGTGTCTTGCCGATATTCCCGCCTTTGCAGCGCTCGAAAAGGTGCCAGCCCACACACCTTTTGAGAAAGTCCGCGCGAATGGTAGTTTTGTTATTTTTTCTTGGAATGCAGAGCGTTTAAAATATGACCTTCCCTCGCGGGCTCTTTTAGGGTCGGTGGCGCCCGATGTCGCTTTGCTGACGGAGGTTGATATCGGCATGGCGCGCTCTGGCAACCGGCACACCGTTGCCGATCTCGCTCTGCCAATGGGCGCGGGATATGTCTATGCGCTCGAATTTGCCGAGCTTGGCATCGGCGATGATCGCGAAATGGTGTGGCATAAAGGCGAGACCAATGCCTTCGGATATCATGGCAATGCCATTGTCTCGCGCCATGCCCTGCAGGATGTGTTTGCGATCAGGCTCGATGATGGTGCCTATTGGTTTAATGGCCGCGAAACGGCCGATCAGCGCCGAATTGGCTTTCGCAACGCCGTTGCTGCCCGAATAGGCGATGGGGAAAACGCGCTATGGTGCGTATCAGCACATTTTGAAAACCGTACCACACCCGAAAAACGCGGCGATCAGGCGAGGCGGCTTGTTGAAGCGATCAATGAACGCGCGGGCGCTTTGCCCGTCATTATCGGCGGTGATTTCAATACGCTCACTCTGCCAACCAATCCGGAAGACCTGCGTAGCATATTTGATGATCCATCGCCGATCGAGCCCATGTTTGCGGTGATGCGCGAAGCGGGCTTCGAATGGCGCTATGCCAATGTGCCCGAGGCTTCTTGCCGCACTCGGCCTGATGGAACGCCGGAGCCGCCTTTTACGCGAATTGATTGGTTCTTCACGCGCGGACTTGAGGCATCGGACCCTGCTACTCTGCCCGCCATCGATGCCGATGGAAAGGCTATTTCGGACCATGAGGCCTTGCGCGTAACGGTGAAGCGCGCACGATGAAACTCGTCATTCACCCGTCATTTTTTTCGATCATGTCTACAAAACCGAATTAATGGAGATTATCATGCCGGTCCCCCATCATCCACTGCCCGTTTTAGGCGCTGCCCTTCCGCTCGAAGGCCTTCGCATGCACCGTGACTGGATTATCGAGCGCCAACGCGATCTTGAGCTTCAGGATTTCTTTTGGGCGCATGTTCTGAACGGCGATTGGAAGCCGCTTGCTGACGAAATCAAAAAGGAACTCGACGGTTATCACGGCCGCCTAGGCATTCACGGACCGTTTTGGGGGTTCACAATCGACTCGGAAGATCCCGATGTTCGTGAGGTGGTTAAGAAGCGCATCGGGCAGGGGCTGGATGTCTGCGCTCATCTTGGTGCGACGCAAATGGTGATCCATTCGCCCTACACGACGTGGGATTATAACAATCTGGATTATACCCCTGGTAGCCGCGCGGCGATTACCGAGCGTGTACACAATACGTTGAAGGATGCCGTGAAACGCGCCGAAGACATGGGCTGCGTGATGGTGATCGAGAACATCGAGGATATCGACCCGCATTCGCGCGTCGAGTTGGCCAAATCCTTTAATAGCGATGCGGTTCGGGTTTCGATTGACACGGGTCATGCCAATTACGCGTATGGTTCAACCAATGGCCATCCGGTCGATTATTATGTCCACGCCGCAGGCGACATGCTGTCGCATGTCCATTTGCAGGATACCGATGGTCATGCGGATCGTCACTGGGCGCCAGGCGAAGGCAATATTCAGTGGATGGAAGTGTTTCGCGCGCTGTCGCGCCTAACCTCAAATCCGCGTTTGATTCTTGAATTGCGCGACAGAACCCGCGTTCGCGCTGGTGCCGACCACTTGATTGGGCTGGGTTTAGCCGAATAAGCGTTTTGACACCGAAAGGCTCAAGACCCACATCAAGCACCCGGCATAAAAGCCGGGTGCTTTTTTGTGGCCTGGCCGGGCAAATGAAGAAATTTTTTCCATATTGACGGGCCTGATAAAGCCCAACACAATCAAACCAATAAACGTGAACAAAAATCAGGTTAAGCGGAGGTTTCGATGTCGTGGATTTCATCCTCAGTCATGGGGCGCAAAGGCGTCGCTCATGGCAAGCCGGGCAAAACACACCAACTGACGGAAGAGGCCCAAGGACAGTATTATTATGTCTATGGCCCTTATGAAAAGCCGGTCCTCCGCATTGAACCGGGTGATATTGTTGCGGCTGAAACGCGGGACGCTTTTGGCGGGGCCATTAAAACCACGGCCGACTTGCCCTCAAAGGTCCTAAACTTTCCCTATGTGAACCCACAAAACGGCCCGATTTATGTTGAGGGCGCGGAAAAGGGCGATGTTTTGGCCGTTCATATCCACTCGGTCTTGCCACGCGGTCCGCAGCCTGCCGGTACCACGGCCTTGATCCCGGAGTTCGGCGGATTGGTGGGCACCGCGCAAACCGCGATGTTGAACAAGCCGCTACCGGAACTTGTCAAGAAAATGAACGTCACCACCGAGGGCGTGGTGTTTTCTGATCGCATCACGCTGCCTTATGAGCCTTTTATTGGAACGCTCGGCGTAAGCCCTGAGATTGAGGCCGTCTTATCGCTTCAACCCGATTATTGGGGTGGCAATATGGATCTGCCCGATGTGGCACCGGGTGCGGTTGTGTATTTCCCGGTTCAAACCAAGGGGGCCTATCTGTTCTTGGGCGATTGCCACGGTCGACAGGGGGACGGCGAATTATGCGGCGTCGCCGTTGAAATTCCGGCCGTTGCGACCGTTCAGGTCGACCTCATCAAGCAGTGGAGCATTCCAGGCGTCCGGCTTGAAACCGAGTCCATGATTATGTCCGTTGGCAGCGCCCGCCCCATGGAAGATGCCGCCCGCATGGCCTATCGCGATCTTATTCGGTGGATGGAAGCAGACTACAACTTCACGGAGTCGGAGGCCTATTTTCTAGCGACCCAAGCGGGTCGTTTGCGGGTCGGTAATATGGTTGATCCGAAATATACGGTTGGGGCCTCGATGCTCAAAACCTACATCGCCTAACAGCACAAACACAACCTAAGGGAGGATGAGATGGATCTTGGATTAAAAGGCCTCAATGTTTTGATCACGGGCGGCTCAAAGGGCATTGGTCGGCGCTGCGCTGACTATTTTGCGCAAGAAGGTGCCAATGTCGCCATTTGCGCGCGCGATAAGGCAACTGTTGATGAAACCGTGGCTTCGCTCACGGCAAAGGGCGTCAAGGGTTTTGGTATGGCTGTTGATGTTGGCAACAAGACCGACCTTGACAACTGGGTGCACGAAAGTGCCAAAGCGCTCGGCGGCATCGATATTGTGGTGGCCAATGTTTCGGCGCTCGCGGTGGAAGACAATGAGGAAGCTTGGCGCAAGGAGTTTGAAGTGGACATGATGCATACGGTGCGTCTCGCCAATGCCACCATTCCCTATCTTGAAAAGTCGAAGGCACCGTCCATTACGATTATTTCGAGCGTGTCAGGTCGCGAAATTGATTTCACTGGCCCAGCCTATGGTGCGTTCAAGGCCGCATTGATTCACTATTCGCAAGGCCTTGCCTATAAGCTCGCGTCGAAAATGATCCGCGTTAATTCGGTCTCGCCCGGCAATACCTATTTTGCAGGCGGCGTATGGGAATATATTGAAAACAACCTACCCGACCTCTTCAAAGAGGCGCTCAGCCTTAATCCTACCGGTCGGATGGCAACGCCTGAGGAAGTAGCGCGTGGCGTGGTGTTCCTCGCAAGCCCGGCATCGTCGTTTACAACGGGTACCAATCTGGTGATCGACGGCGCTTTGACGAAGGGCGTGCAGTTCTAATCCCATGAAGTGAGCCAGGCCGGATCAACCGCATCCGGCCTGATGCGGGCACAGTCGAGGGATGCGAGGATCGCAGTGATGTCGGGCGATGGCAGTGGCGGGACTTCACGTCCCGTCAACGCCGCCCAGAGCAGCGTCCAATAGCGGATTGTCGTCCAAGGATTGTAACCACCACCGCCTAGAATAATGGCGCGGGGGGCCATGGGCAGCAGGGTTTTGATCGTCCGCACCAGACCGCGATTGGAAAGCGAGAGCCCCATCAAAGGGTCGCCCGCCATGGCATCCGCGCCGCTTAAAATGACGAGGGCCTCGGGTTTGAAGCGCTGCAAAGCGGGCAGAACATCGTCATCCAAGATCCGAAAAAGCTCTTCGTCCTTAAAGCCCTTGGGGACAGGCCGGTTGATCGCGTTAGCAGTGTCGTGTTCGCCGGTGCCGGGCCAACGTCCACGCTCATGGATGGAGATGGTCAAAACCCGATCATCATCAGTGAAGGCCGCTTCAACCCCGTCGCCGTGATGGGCATCGAGATCAATGTAAGCAATCCGCGAGAGGCCATGATCGAAATAAGTCTTGATCGCGAAAACGGGATCATTGGTGTAGCAAAAGCCATTGGCGCGGTCAGGCATACCGTGATGGGCGCCACCTGCGGGACTGAACACCACCCGATGCGTGAGCGATAATTCAGCCGCCATCGATGATCCGCCAGCGAGAAGCCGCGCGCGTTCCGCCATCGTTGGCAAAATGGGGTTGTCGCGGGTACCGAGCTGGTAGCGCTTCTTCACAAGGGCAAGATCGGCCTCGCCGCGTGCGGCTAATTCGAGCGCATCTAAATAATCAGGTGTGTGAAACCGTTCTTGGACTTCGCGCGGTATCGGCATAATCACGCGACGCTCGTTGGGGGAAAGCCAATCCAGCGATTCGAGGATTTTAATAAACGGACCCGCCCGCTGAATCCGCAGCGGGTGGTAGTCGGGATGCAGCGGCGCTTGGAACAGCGCATGGGTGAGGAGAAGCGGCGCAGGTAGCCCCTGATGGTCCACCGCTTCGATCACTTTTTAAGCTGTGCCTCACGCGCAGCGCGCAATTTTGCGAAGTCTTCGCCCGCATGGTGCGAGGAACGCGTGAGCGGCGTTGCCGAGACCAACAAGAAGCCCTTGGTGTACGCAATCGTTTCATAGGCTTTAAAGGCATCGGGCGTGATAAAATCGATCACGGCGTGGTGCTTTTTGGTGGGCTGCAAATATTGGCCGATGGTGAGAAAATCGACCTCCGCTGACCGCAAATCATCCATTAATTGCAGTACTTCATTCCGCTTCTCGCCAAGGCCTACCATGATGCCGGATTTGGTGAAAATGGATGGATCAAGCTCCCTCACGCGTTGCAGCAGGCGGATGGAATGGAAATAGCGCGCGCCGGGGCGGACCGTGAGATAATTCGACGGCACGGTTTCAAGGTTGTGGTTGAACACATCCGGCTTTGCTTTGACCACAATTTCAAGTGCGCCATCTTTCCGCAAGAAATCGGGCGTTAGAATCTCGATCGTGGTGTGCGGCGAAGTCGCGCGGATGGCGTTAATCACTTCGGCGAAATGCTGTGCGCCGCCATCCGCCAAATCGTCGCGGTCCACGGACGTGATGACCACATGGGTGAGGCCGAGCTTGCTGACCGCATCCGCAATTTTTTCAGGCTCATAGCGGTCAAGCGCGTTGGGCATGCCGGTTTTCACATTGCAGAAGGCGCAAGCCCTTGTGCAGGTGTCGCCCATGATCATGAAGGTGGCGTGCTTTTTCTCCCAGCATTCGCCGACATTCGGGCAGCTTGCCTCCTCGCACACGGTCACAAGATTGTGCTCGCGGACGATGCGGTTCGTCTCAGCCCATTTGGGGGAGCCGGGCGCTTTCGCGCGAATCCAATCCGGCTTGCGCTGGATGGGATTATCGGGGCGATGCGCCTTTTCCGGGTGACGCATGTCGCCCTTTTTCCGGGGATCGTCGTTCAAAAGATCGATGACTGCAGGCATGCGACTAATCCCTTGTTTAATGGCGCCATGGAGCGGTTGCATTTATCCATTCGCGCGTCCGGCCCTCCGGATCCGCATTGGTCACAATATCGGTTACGACACAGGCGCAATCTGCGCCAGCATTAAGAACGTCTAACGCCCGCTCGGGGTTTAAACCGCCAACGGTAACAAGCGGAATGCTGCCGATCCGCTTTTTCCAAATTCCGATGCGCTCAAGCCCCTGCGGTGGGAATTTCATTTGTTTGAGCACGGTGGGCCAGATCGGGCCAAGCGCGATATAATCGGGCGAGAAGGTCAGAGCCCGCTCAAGCTCCTCCGGCGTATGGGTGGAAAGCCCGATTCGGACGCCTGCTTTTTGCAAGGCTCCGAAATCGGCGGTGTCCATATCTTCTTGGCCGAGATGGACGAAATCGCAGCCTTGATCGAGCGCGATCTGCCAATAATCATTGACGATCAAGGTCGCACCATGGTCGGCGCAGAGCTTTTTGGCGCGCGCGATTTCAGGAACCATCTCACTGTCGCTTTTGTCTTTGACGCGGAGCTGCACGGTTTTGACGCCTTGGGGCAGCAATCGTTCAAGCAGTGCGGTGGAACCGACGATAAGATAAAACGGATCAAGCAACATGGATTAAATCTCCGAGAACGCGAGGCCAAGAACGGGTGTTGAGGGTACGGCCATATCGCGGGGCTCCATGGCACCTGCAAGATAGGCAAGCCGCCCCGCTTCAAGCCCAAGCGCGAAGCCTTTGGCCATTTGCACCGGGTCGCCGGCTTTCGCGACCGCGGTGTTTAAAAGGATGGCATCGTAGCCAAGCTCCATGGCCTCTGCCGCATGCGATGGAACGCCAATTCCAGCATCGACGACGAGGGGCACACGCGGGAAATGCGCGCGCATGGCTTTAAGCGCAAAGCGGTTATTGAGGCCTTTGCCCGAGCCAATCGGCGCGCCCCATGGCATCAGCACTTCGCATCCAACAGCCAGAAGTTTTTCAGCCACCACAATATCATCCGTTGTGTAGGGAAAAACCTTGAAACCCTGCGCGGTCAATTCGCGTGCGCCATCGACGAGGCCAAAGACATCGGGTTGTAGGGTGTCGGCATGGCCGATGACCTCGAGTTTGATCCAATCGGTATCAAATACATCGCGGGCCAATTCGGCGGTTAAAATGGCTTCTTTCGCCGTGTGGCAACCAGCGGTGTTGGGTAAAACATGGACGCCCAATTCTTTGATCATGGTCCAGAATTCGCGACCGCCGGTGCCGCCGGTCGTCTCGCGACGCAGCGAGACGGTCACGATTTCGGCCTTCGAGATTTTGATCGCTTCGGCCAGAATCGCGGGCGAGGGATATTGCGCGGTACCCAGCATCAAGCGGGATTGGAGGGTCGTGCCGTAAAGGGTTAGTGCGTCGGCCATGTCTAGCCTCCCTGCATCGGAATGAGGATCTCGATCCGATCGCCTTCTTGGATGTCCGTTGTCTCGCGATTGCGCTTGGCAACAACCGTCTGATTGCGCGCAGTTGCAACCGGCACATCCTCATAGCCCATCTCAGTCACAAGCTCCGCCATGGTTTTGGCCGTTACCTGTTGTTCGACGCCGTTGACGATAAGTTTCACCTTTCGACCTCCGGAAAGGCTTTGCCATCCACGATCATCTCCGCCGCACGACGCGCCAAAGCGGGCGCTCCGAGATAGCCATGCCGATAAAGTCCATTGAGACGCAAGATGTTACCATCCCGCCGGACGCGGGGCAGGTTATCGGGAAATGCGGGTCTGACATCGGTGCCCGTCTCGACAATCTCTGCTTCGCCAAAGCCGGGATGGATGGCATAGGCCGCGTTGAGCAGTTCCATCATTGAGCGGGCAGAAAAACGCGTGCGGTCGCCGCTCTCGATCATGGTGGCACCGACCATGACATGGTTGTCAGCTCGGGGCACCAGATAGACGGGAATTCGAGGATGCAAAAGACGAACGGGACGCGAGAGAGTGATGTCCTTGGTTTTTAAGATTACCATCTCGCCTTTAACGCCTCTTAAATCGGGTAAGGCATCGCGCGCTTCAAGGCCACGGCAATCCAATACGGCGTCGACCTTTAGCGCTTCTGGTTGGATGGTTGTTGAAAGCTCAAAGCGGACTTCGAACTCGGTTTCAAGCGTTTTGCGCAAAAAAGCCAAAGCGTCGCGCGGGTTGAGATGCGCTTCCTCGGCAAAGAACAGAGCGGTTTCAAACCGGCCCGCCAGATCGGGTTCGAGCTCGGCAATCTTATTCCGATCAATCCATTCGAAATGGCTCGTTCGTGCGGCAAAGCGCTTTAGATCGGGCGTGTCGCGCGGCGGGGCAACCACAAGACTGCCTTTGTTCACAACGCCGGGAAAATATCGCCGCCAATAGGCCAGCGATTCAAGGCCCAAAGTACCTATCAGAGGCTCGGCGCTTTCCATCTCGCACCAAAGTGCGAGCATCCCGCCTGCCCACCAAGAACAGCCGCGACCGGTTTCGACATCGCGTTCATAAACGGTAACACGGACGCCGCGTAGGCTAAGCGCATGGGCTGCGGTGAGCCCCATAATCCCTGCGCCAACAATTGCTGCTTCCCGTGTCATCGTCTGTGTTCTCTTATCCGCTTATCTCGTTAAGCCTGATGGCTCGGGAGAATTTTTGCCAAGATAAAGGCTATCGCGAGGCTTGGCAGCGCACTGCCCGTATCTGGCAACCATTGGGCTGTGGCGTGATAGGTGGCAATGCCGACAATCCATGCCGCTGTCGCACCGAACTGGATCGAGGGAATCGAAGCCGCGGCAGAAGCGGCTTTAATCGATTGATATCGTGCCAACATAACGCCGAAGAGTGGCACGAAAATCGAACTCAACATCAGCAGAAAAGGCTCAATCGCGTGCATATCGATAACGCTCGCCACCACAATCGAGATTGCGCCCAGAATAAGCCCACGGGTTACAAGCGAGAGGCCACTAAACAGGCTTTGAGTGCTCACCGCCCCTGAATGCAAATCGCCATAGGCATTATCAAGCTCGTCGAGCACGATGAGGGAGAGGGCAATGAGCCCAAATTGTGCAAGCAATAAGCCCGTGACGAGATCCTCGGAGGGTTGGTTCATGATTACAAGCACACCCAGTGCATAGCACCAGAGATTGGCAATGACATAGCCAAAGAAGGTGCCAGAGGTCGTCCCTGAGGCGGTGCGGCCATAGCGAGCATAGTCTGCAACGAGGGGGAGCCAAGAGACCGGCATGGCGATGACAAGATCGACTGCACTTAAAAAGCTAGTTTCGCCGGTGCCTTCGGTCGCCCAAAAACCTGCCCAACCCTTCTGGCCGGTTGCTCCGATAAAATAATAAGTGAGCCAAAGCAGCGAGAGGACGACAAGCGGTAGTCCGATTCGGGATAAGAATTTCCGGACAAGGCTGGTCATCGAGCCGAGCATCAAAAGAAGCAGAATACCGCCCCAAAGCACCGTAGTGGCTATCGGAAAGATCGCGTTATCAACGCCGGTCCATTGTTTCAAGACGGCGGTGGAGCTATCGCGCATGATCGCGATTTCAAAAGCGCCCCAACCAATCAGCTGGATGACATTAAGCAAGACGGGCAATTGGCCAAACCGCGAGCCAAACGCAATTTGAATCAATTCGCCCGATGAGCGGCCGGTTTCCTGCCCCAAACGCGCCGTGAAAGCGAGAATGGCTGCACCCACAACCGAGCCAACGATAATCGCAAGCGCGGCCATTTTCGGATTAAGTCCGGGCACCAAGTAGGCCCCGATTTGCATCACCAGCAAGCCGACGCCGATTGAAAACCATAGGGAAGATTGGTCGCGAAAGCCGAAGACGCGGTCTGCGCTTGCAATCGGGCTAGATAGTTTAACGTCTGCCATCATGATCTCCTTTAGATCAAATGACAGGAAAGCAAATCGAGGAGTGTCGGATCATTCCAACCGTGTCTTCGAGCTTCCCTGCGCGAGGATTACCTCATTCAGGTTCAAAGGGTCTGTTCTCAGCCACCTTGAGACTTCTTGTGGAAGTCGTGGGCAGCACCCCTAGCGGATCATCATGGCAGAGGAGGCCATGATCTTTTCTTGATCGAAAAAGCCTAGATTGAAACCAGTGGTTGTCAAGCGGTGTGGCTTTTTCGGGCAAGTCCTTCTTTCTAATGGGCACAACAGTCCATTAGACGATCTTGGTCGTTACCTTAATATTGCCCTTGGTGGCATGCGAATACGGGCAAACAATATGAGCTTTGGCTGCAATATCTTCTGCCTGTGCTTTGCTTAGACCAGGAAGGCTAACGTCGAGCGCAATTTCAAGCCCGAAACCGCCGCCATCTTCGCGCGGTCCGACACCCACATGCGCGCTGACCGATGCGTCAGGCGTAATCGTTGCCTTTTCATTGCCTGCGACAAACTTAATGGCACCGAGATAGCAGGCGGAGTAACCGACAGCAAAGAGCTGCTCCGGGTTCGTACCCTTGTTATCGCCACCCATCTCCTTGGGAAGCGATAAAGCGACATCAACTTTTCCATCATCGGTTTTACCGCGGCCGTCGCGACCACCGGTGGACGTGGCATTGGCTGTATAAAGAATGGGCATAACAAACTCCCTTTGGTTCAATCGTTCATTGTCATTTCGCTTGCGCAGCGATCAATGCGTTTGCCTCTTTCGACTTTTCCATCTGAGCCATGTGACCGGTGCCAGCGAGGATTTCAACTTTGGCAAACGATTTTGCGGCTTCCGAATGAGCAGCCGGGATGATTTTGTCATCCGCGCCGTGGATAGCCGTCATCGGGATGCCGGTTGCCTTGAACGCGTCGATCAGATTTTCGGATTGCTTGCCACCTTTGAAGACGGTGTCGGCCAATTCACGAAGCGATTCAGGTACGTGATCAAGGCGCTTATACTTCAAGATGTCATCGATCATTTGGCGGCTGACAAGGCCCGCATCGAAGAACAATTCTTCAAGGAATGGCTTAATCTCGCGCCGCGAGTCGGAGCCGATAAAGCCGTTGATGTAGTCTATATTGATGTCAGCGCCGAGACCAGCGGTACCAAACGCCGTAACACTCTTCACCCGCTTTGGTGCCTTAATCGCCGTCTTCATCGAAATAGCGCCGCCCATGGAGTGACCAATTAAATTGGCTGAGTCGATGGAAAGCGCGTCCATGAAGGAAAGGATGACATCGGCCATCCCTGAGAGCGACGCATCGTTAAAGCCTTTGACCGAGCGGCCATGGCCGGGAAGGTCGAGGGCGTAAATCGAAAACTGGTCCGCAAGGCCCGACGTGTTGAACAACCAATTGTCGCAATCACCACCAAATCCGTGGATGAAGATTAAGGTTTTGTCACCCGAGCCATATTTGGCGTAGCGAATTTCGCCGACTGGAAGCGTAACCGTCGAATAGATGTCAACAACCTCTTCGTCTTCCTCAACCGCTGGCGGCACGTAGGACGCGAGGAAGGCATCAATTTCCGAATCGGGTACCGACGCGTCCGCAATAATCGCAAGCAGTGTCTTGACCGGATAGATCGTGTCGACCTCACCCAAAATACGGCGGACGACGCCTGCATCGGTCGCTTCAACCGCGCTCGCAATTTTCTCAGTTTCGACTTCGGTCAACTCGTCACCGACACTGACCGTTGCCCCTTCCGACACAAGCCATTTCGTGATTTTACCTTCCTTCATCGAGAGGCCCCATTTGGGCATCACGACCTGCTTGATTGTATCTGACATTTGAATGGTCCTTGTGAATGGTCCTAGCGCGTGGTCATTAGTCGTTGAAAGAGGGGCCAGATGACGGAGGTTCAACCTGGCCCCTGATGGTGGCGTTACTTCAATTGCTTGCGCACGGCGTCGGCGATCCGCTCAGCACTTGGGATATAGAGATCCTCAAGAACAGGGGTGAACGGAACGGGCGTATGCGGTGCGGTAATGGCCTTCGGTGCGGATTTAAGCGCTTTAAAGGCATGTTCGGTTACACTTGCAATCACGTCTGCCGCGATCGAGCAACGCGGATTGGCCTCATCGACAGCTACAAGATGTCCGGTCTTCTCAACCGACTCAATGATGGTATCGAGATCGATCGGAGAAAGCGTCCGCAAATCGACCACTTCGACGTCGATCTTTTCTTTCGAAAGCGTCTCAGCCGCCTCAAGGGCGCGATGCACCATTAAGCCGTAGGCGACGATCGTGACGTGCTTGCCTTCGCGAGGAATGGCAGCTTCTCCGAACGGGATCGTGTAGGATTCCGCCGGAACGTCGGCCATGGAGGCGTAAAGGTTTTTATGTTCGCAGAAGATCACTGGATCATTATCACGGATCGACTGGATCAAAAGACCCTTTGCATCATAGGCATTGGATGGGCAGACGACTTTTAACCCTGGGATATGGGTGAAAAGCGGCGTCAACATTTGCGAGTGCTGGGCCGCTGCGCGGAAGCCACCGCCCACCATGCCTCGAATAACGACCGGCGTTTGAGCCTTGCCGCCAAACATATACTTAAATTTTGCGGCTTGGTTGAAGATTTGGTCGAAGCAGACGCCCATAAAGTCGAGGAACATCAGTTCCGCGACTGGACGAAGGCCACACGCCGCTGCACCAACGGCAGCACCGATATAGGCCGACTCAGATAGAGGCGTATCCATGACGCGGTTCGCGCCATATTTGCCGATGAGACCTTTGGTGACACCCAAAACGCCGCCCCAGGCGTCTTCTTCGCCTTGGGCGCCAGCGCCACCGGCAATATCTTCGCCCATGATGATAACGGTTGGATCGCGACGCATTTCGAGATCAAGCGCCTCGTTGATCGCGTCTTTCATGCTCAGATTACGTGCCATAATGTTAATCCTTCGAATTTCTCTTAAAAGCTTCGCTTAAAACGACGGCTCAATAGCTGACATAAACGTCGGTCAGCAGGTCTTTTGCGGTTGGAAGCGGATCCTTCTTCGCTTTCTGAACGGATGCTTCGATCCGAGCGAGGACCTCGTCATCGATTTTGTTCATTTCGGCTTCGGAAATCACACCTGCACCCGCGACCTTCGAACGGAAGATTTTGAGACAATCTTTATTGGCGCGGTTTTCTTCGTTCTCGCCCTTGGCACGATAGGTTTGTGCATCGCCCTCGAAATGGCCGAAGAAGCGAACCATTTTGCACTCAAGGAACGCGGGGCCACCGCCTTCACGCGCGCGCTTGATGATTTCGCCGGCTGCTTCATACACGGCAAAGAAGTCCGTGCCATCCACGGTCACTCCCGGAATGCCAAAGCCCGCCGCGCGGTCAATATAGCTGTCGACGGCGACTGCGTAGTCGATGGAAGTGGACTCGGCATAGCCGTTGTTCTCAACCACGAAGATCACCGGCAAATTCCACACCGCCGCGAGGTTCATGCTTTCGAGCACGGTGCCTTGGTTGGATGCACCATCGCCAAAGAACGTGATACCCACGCCGCCGTCGCCGCGGAATTTCGATGCGAGCGCCGCACCGCAGATCAATGGTGCGCCTGCACCCAGAATGCCGTTTGCGCCCATCATGCCTTTGGAGAGATCGGCAATATGCATCGAGCCACCTTTGCCGCGGCAGGAGCCTGTTACTTTGCCGTAAATCTCGGCCATCATGCCTTCCACTTCAACGCCTTTAGCGATGCAATGGCCATGGCCGCGATGGGTCGATGCGATGCGATCCTTGTCTTCAAGATGCATCATGATACCGGTGCCTGAGGCTTCTTCACCGGCATATAAATGCACGAAGCCTGGGATATCGCCCTTGGCGAATTCGACATGCAGACGTTCCTCGAATTCGCGGATCGTCTTCATCTTGGTATAGGCTTCCAGAAGTTTTTCCTTTGGAAGTGGGAACGGGTTATTCGACATTATTTCCTCCGTGTCATTTCTCTTGTTTACCAAGCAATTTCTTCGGGTCTCTTGCCGTTTTTTATTGTTTTTGGGCCCCTACCTTCATGAGACCATTCTGTGACGCGTACCGCATGATGCCAGAGACATTAACCGTACGGAAGGCGTCATTAACGAGCGTGATGGTAACATCATCACTCTGATCGAAAGCGAGTTCTCGTTCGCCGTCAAGCGCGATTGTGCCTGCAGGAAAGTCGAGCTTGTAGGGAACACCCACCTGCATCCGCTGAACCTCATTGATGCCGATGCCACCAATGATTCCCGGCGCAAAGGGGACATTCAGAATTGTCTTCGCTTCATGCGGTGGCGCAAGTTTTACCATCAGGCCGTGATCGTCACGGCGTGAAACGGGTTCCAGCAAACCGGCAATCGCCGACATGCCAATCACTTCTGGGTCTGAAAAGGTCACGAACAATTCGCGGAAATTTTCCGGCTTCCAGATCGCCTTCGCGCCGACGAAGCGTTCGGTGACAACGGCGACATCGACAATTGCGATGTCTTTGACAGTGTCGCCGATCGTCACATCCAGCCTTTTGTTACCCTCAAAGGCGATGGTGTCGGGTACCCGGCCCATGGCAGCAAGACCAACGGCTAATCCTGTAATTGTCGGCTCGCGATGCTCTGGAAAGGCATTGTTGGTGCCCGTCGAAATCCCCGCAATTGGAATGTCGCCACATTGCGAGACGACCGCACGATGGGTGCCGTCACCGCCGAGCACGATGATGATTTTACACCCCGCCTCGCGCATAGCAGCTGTTGCAAGAAGGGTATCGCGCACGGTCGAGGTAATATCTTGTCGAACCACGTGTAATTCGGGGAAGATATCTTCCTTCAAATTGACAGCGCGCTCATAGGCACGGGTAATGTGACGCCTAATTCCGCTTTTCTCAGGCATCATCAGCACATCTTTAACGCCACACGCGCGTAATGCCGAAAGCACGCGTAAGATAATGTTCGCGCGGTCTGTTACCTGCAAGGTCGACGCATTCGACACAATGCGCCGAATGTCGCTGGCAGAAACCGGATTGGCGACGATGCCGACTAGGGGCGCCATCAACTCCTCCCTTTACTCGTCCGAGTATCCTTCATCATTCGAAGTACTCTTTACAGACCGTCAAACGCAGCAAGCGCCCGTGCGGCATAAACGGCGCCCGGCCCGCCGCCCATTTCAATGGCTACACCAAGGGTTTCGGCAAGTTCCTCACGTGTTGCGCCATGCTTCTTTGCGTTTGAAACATGAAACACGATGCAATCGCCGCACCCTTTTGAAACCGCAATCGCAACCGCGACCAATTCCTTCACCTTGCTCGACAGAGCCCCCTCTTTGCTTGCCTCGCCCATAAGCTTTTGGAAGGCTCCCATGCTACCCGGAATTGCTTTTCCAAGCGCCATGAACCGAGCATTCATTGCATTGAGATCATCTTTTGGTGTTGTCGACATCATCGCGTTCCTTTGAAGGGTAAGGGATCGTGCAAACCTAGGTCAGGCAGATCCGAGATAAGGGGCAAGGTCGCAACGAACGGCGACGGCCGCTGTTGCGATCACCGACGCGCCATTGCGCTCAGGATAGGGAATATCGAGTCCCCCTTTAACGACGTTAACGGTGGCTTTGCCGACGGGCAGGCTTTGGCGAACCGCCTCAACATCGACGGCCTCTGGCTTTTGAACGCCGATCGTTACTTCGATTTCGAGCGCATCGTAGGGTACGTCGAGGCTGCGGGTGAAGGGGAGGGAAGAATGGTGAATGGCGTCCTGCACGGCGCGAAGCGCGGCCTTGGTATAATCGCCGCCATGCATATCGTTGCCATGACCCATTTCGAGAATGATTCGCTTTTTTGCCATGGTCAGACTCCCGCGAGGTCGAGCGACACAATCGCCGCTGCATTGGCGATGATGGTTAGGTTCGTGCCTTCATCATTCATGATCTCGAGCCCGCCCTCGACAACCTCAACAGATGCTTTGCCGTAAGGCAGCACGCCGATGATCTGATTCTTGTCGACTTTTTCCGGCTTTGGAACCCCGATGAGCACATGTACAAACATCTGCTGCGCTTCTTGGCCAGCCGCATGGGCAACGGTCAGTGAATTGTGCCAAAGCGCGTCTTTCAGCGCTCGAATCGCGGCCTTGGTATAATCCGCACCCATTAGATCGGTCCCCATGCCGATCTCAACGACCATTCGCTTCATCGTCATGAATTCAAATCCTCCCAAAAAAGCTGACTTTGTCAGTCTTTAAGCCGCCGGATTGTCGTTTGACCTTCGCAACATGATTCAAGATATCCGCATGATTGGGTGTGGTAAAGAAAATAATTTTCAAAAAACAAGAAAAGTTTGAATCATTTTGAAAGGTGGATTTCTCCCTCACCCTCATCACTATTCATTATGCACGGAATTAAATTTTCTCAAATATTAAAAATTTATGATTACTTATCAGATAGTTAGTTAAAAAATTTCGTCTATCGTTCAATGAGAAAGCCCCACAAAAAATGTAAAAGTTGAATATTTTCAAAAATTTGAAAAAAATAATTTACAAAAATTTTGAGCTGTGTCTAAATTCGTCTCACGGTTCCACGAATGACATCGTTATTAATGATCATCCGGTTGCCGCCAATTGGTAAGGCACGAAGCCAAGGGTTCATTGGAGGAAATTGAAAGATGTTTAGCAAGCCAAAAGACGCTCTATATACGAGCATAAGCCGTAGAAAGTTTCTCGAACTGGGCGGCGGAGCGGCAACTGCTCTCGGAACGGGTTCGCTCGCGGTTGGAATGAATTCGGTAATGATGCGCACGCCCGTTCAGGCTGCGTCGTCGCAAGAAGCCAAAATGAAGCAATATGCCGGCTCAAAGCTGGTGTTCATGTCGGAAAACACCCCTCCTTCTTTCGCTATTCGCGACAAGATCAAGGACTTTTACGATGCAACCGGCATCACGGTTGAAATTCTGACGGACGATCTTCCGGTTGTTCTGCAAAAGGTCGGCATCGACGTTAAGGGCGGCAAGGCCGATTTCCCGGTCATTTACGCGCAAGACAAGCCAATCGGTGCAGCGCTTGCCGATTATCTGGCGGACTTCGGCAAATTCATTAAGGACGATACGCTCCCGCAGGATCCTGAAGGTTACGGCGCAGACGTATGGTTCGACAACTTCCTCGATGCGTGCGGATCGATGTATGAAAAGGGCAAAATCGTCGCCCTGCCTTACGATGCGGCGGTCGCCTGCACCTTCTATCGTCAAGATCTCTTCGAGAAATACACGAAGGACTTCGAGAAGGACTATAAGTACCGGATGGAATTCACTGCGAAGACCACCTGGAAAAATGTTCTTGATTACGCCACGTTCTTCAAGAAATTGAAGCAAGCAGGTCAGGATGTTCCTTATGGCTACGCCCAACATCTTGGTACATTCGCCTGGACGACACAGCTCGACATCCAGCGTTTGATGTACTCGCATGGCCAGTGGCTCGATTTCAACATCGACGATGTTCTTGGCTCGAAGAAGCCTGGCCCAACGAATTGGGGCGATGCGACATCGGTTGAAATGATGAAGCAGTTCAAGGCGATGGCCGACGTGTCACATCCTGACAATTTGGCAAACGGTACACTCGAACTGAACACGGTCTATCAATCGGGTCAGATCGCAATGCAGGTTCAGTATCATGAATTCGCGGCTTCCGTCGAAGACGAGAAGACCTCGAAGGCAGCTGGTGGCAAGACCGCTTACGCACCTTGCCCACTCGGTGAAGCCTCCTGGATCAAGAATGGCGGCAAGGCTGTGAATGGCACGAACTGTGGCATTGGCGGCATTGCAATCAACAAGAACGCTTCGGAAGACATTCAGCGCGCAGCTTTCATCTTCGCGACCCACGCGGTTTCGAAGAAGGTTCAGTACAGCGTTCTGACCGGTCTTGGCGGCACACCAACCCGTAAGTCGGTTCTTGCCGAGCCGGATGTGGTTGCAGCCCGCAAGCGTCCATCCAAGATGCCAAACGCACTGACCTTCGAATCCGTTTATGATTTCGGCATCAAGGCGCCGAACTTCGTGCTTGGTCCGAAGATTCCTGAAGTCAACGAGTATCACAAGATTCTCGCTGCTGAGCTCACGAAGTGCGTAGCTGGTAAGCAATCTCCTGAAGATGCTTGCAAAGCCATCAAGAAGCAGACCGACAACGTCAACGATATCTAATATCTTTTGACGAGATTTGATATGTTCCGGCTCGTCATGAGCGGGAGGAGGAAAAATGGTATCGACTGGATCAGGAAATGCGGTTTCGACCGCTCATGACGGTGAACGTTATGTGGAGGGGGCGAGGGTCATTGAGCATATGCCCGCGTCACTGAACGCGGTTCCCCCCAGCCGATACTATTTGTGGTTGATGGCGCCAGCACTCATCGTGCTGGCTGCCATTTCCATCTATCCGTTTTTCTGGCTTATCTGGATGAGCTTGCAAAATGTCGGAGCGGGGCCCGAGGTTGAATTTGTCGGGTTGAAAAATTTTATAAAGCTCTGGAGCGATGACAAGTTTTGGATGGGTTGGATACTACTCTTCAAATACAGTTTCTTTTGTATGTTTTTTGAAATTACGATCGGTGTGTTTTTGGCCGTGGTTCTCAATGGTCATCGGTTTGAAAACATTCTCATTACGATCTTTCTAATGCCGATGATGATGGCGCCCGCCATCGCCGGCCTTGTGTGGTATTATCTCTTTAACTCCACTTTCGGGTGGTATCATTGGCTGTTCCAAAGTCTTGGTATTCTTGGGGAAACCTCCATTATTGGATCGACAGAAACGGCCATGGCCGGGATTGTGATGGTTGATATTTGGCAGTGGACGCCTTTGATCACGCTGATTACGCTCGCTGGTATGAAGCGCGTTCCACGGGATCAGCTTGAGGCCAATATGGTCGACGGGGCGAGTGCGATTCGTAACTTTATCGCGATCACGTTGCCCAATATCTATCCGTTCCTTTTGATCGCGATCATGTTGCGCTTCATGGACAATTTCCGGTTCATCGACGTGATCATGCGTCTGACCGGCGGTGGACCTGCCGAAGTCACCAAGGTTCTGCCCGTCTATCTCTTCGACGTATCATTCGTCTATTTCAAACTCGGACGCGGATCGGCGATTGCACTCACTCTGCTGATTGTCACGATCATCTTCGGCAAGCTTCTGGTAAAGGTCTTCGAAAGCCCAGCCAGCAAGCGTATCGATCAAGGAAACTGAGCCATGGCTTCGCGCGACGTTGTTGCTTATAAGACACCGCTTTCCCGAATTTGGAACATCTTTACAGTCGTGTTTATAGCATTCTATTTGCTATGGACCTTGCTACCCTTGATGATCATGTTCTTCTCATCGTTCAAGGATCTTCTTGCAGCATTCCAATTGCCGCCGGTGGGTGCGTTCTCGAAGATAGGGCTCTTTTTCGATTTCACGCCGACGACAAAACATTACTATAATTTGTTTGTGAATTTGGGTTTCTCAACCTATTTCGCCAACAGCATCATTTCAGCGGGCGGCTCCGCCATTATCTCGGTCGTCCTAGGCTCGATGTGCGCTTATGCTCTGTCGCGCTATGAATTCCGCGGTAAGCCGGATCTGTTTTTCTGGATCATCTCGACGCGTATGGCGCCGGTTGTTGCGGTTCTGGTTCCGCTTTACGCAATTTTCCGCGGTGCTGACCTGATCGGGACAAAGGCGGGCTTGATCCTCGCGTTCACAACCTTCAACTTGCCGTTCGCGATCTGGATCCTCAAAGGCTTTTTCGACAATGTGCCTTACGCGATCGAAGAGGCGTCGATGGTCGATGGCTCGACTCGCTTCCAAGCCTTCCGCGCGATCCTACCGCTTGTCGCGCCGGGCATAGGAGCCTTCGTCATTCTCTGCATTCTGTTTGCTTGGAATGATTTTCTTTTCTCATCGATCATCGGCTCGGGTGGTGCGAAAACATTGCCGCCGGCAACCGTTCAATTGGTGCAGCCGCAAAATATTCAATGGGGAAGTATTATGGCTGCGGGTGTCGTCACCACTTTGCCGATGATGTTCCTCGGTCTTTTGATCCGTCGTTATCTCGTCACCGGCCTCACGATGGGCGCTGTGCGCGAATAGTAAAAATAGACTTGCAGGGAAAGGCAAATTTCAATGGCTTCTGTCACCATCACCAATGTTTGGAAATATTACGGCAAGACGGTTGCTGTGAAAGACCTCAACATCACCTGCAACGACGGTGAATTCGTTTCGGTTCTTGGTCCGTCAGGCTGCGGTAAATCATCGACGCTTCGCATGTTGGCAGGCCTTGAGCATATTTCTGCCGGCGATATCCATTTCGGCGATACCCGTGTGAACGATCTCGAGCCAAAAGACCGCGATATCGCGATGGTGTTCGAAAATTATGCGCTTTATCCGCATAAGACGGTCTATGAAAACATGGCCAATCCGCTTCGTCTGCGCGGCGAGTCGGAGGATCTGATCAAGAAGCGGATCGCTTTTGCGGCCGAGATGCTTGAGATCGAGCACCTTCTTCAGCGCAAGCCGATGGAATTGTCAGGCGGACAGAAACAGCGCACCGCGATTGGCCGCGCAATCGTTCGCGAGCCGAAGCTGTTCTTATTTGACGAGCCGATTGCGCATTTGGATGCGAAGCTGCGCGCCCGCATGCGCGGCGAGCTAAAACTTATGCAGCGCCGTCTCGGTACGACGATGATCTATGTGACCCATGATCAGCTCGAAGCCATGTCGATGGCCGACCGAATTGCCGTTATGCACAACGGTGTGCTCCAGCAATTTGGAACCCCGCAGGATATCTACAACCATCCTGTCAATGAATGGGTTGCAGGCTTTGTCGGCGAACCACCGATGAATTTTATCGACTGCGATATCGTTGATGAAGGCGGTAAGCTTCACGCGGTGCACTCCAGTTTCAAGGTGGCGCTTACCGAAGGGCATGCAAAACTGTTGAACGGTGCATTGCGGGATAAATCAGTTCGCATGGGCATTCGTCCGGATCAGATCAGCATCAGCGTTGGAAGCGGCAGCGGCGTTGACGGCCGCATCAAGCTCACCGAACCTTTGGGCGGCGATACCCTCGTCAATGTTGATCTCAAGGGAGCCGATCAGGTGCTTGTGAAGACAAACCCTGACTTTAGCGGCGCTATGGATCAGGCTTGCACGCTGACATTTGATACGTCGCGCTGGCACTTCTTCTCCAAGGAGACGGGTGTTGCGTACTTCTGAGGCGGCAATTCGTCGCGTCGGGCGGGTGAATGGAGAAGCGGCCTACGAGGCTGCTCTCGATTCGTTCCTTGATGATCTCGACCTTGGGTCGGGGCGTACCGATGTTGTGAAGACCTTCCACGCGGTGCGCAACCTTGCCTATTTCTCAAGCGGTGATCGCTCAGCAGAAACAGCTTTGCGGGATCGGCGCGGGGCGTGCACAGCCAAACACATTCTCCTTCGGGATTTGTTGCGGCGGCAAGGCCAAGTCGCTGATGTCGAGATTGTCGAGGGTGATTTTGCTGCAGCGATGCCTTTGGTGGGTTCCATGCCCGAAGAATTGCGGGGATGGATCCAAGCGGGTGGCATATCGGATTTTCATTGCTACGTCGTTTGGCGTGGCCCACAACGCGAACAACTCTTGGATGCGACCTGGCCTGACGGATTGTTAAGCCTTGGCTTTCCCGTGAACAGCGATTGGGCAGGTGAGGGTGACACGGTGCTGGCCATGGAACCGCGCCACGTCAAGGCGCGGATAGAGGATGTGATCGGAAGAAAGGAACGTCTGCTCTCGACACTTTCGCGGGATGACGCGCATAATCGCAAACACTTCTTGGGCTTGCTCTCCAGATGGCTGGAGGGGCTCAACACATGAAAAAAAGAGCCATTGGGAGAATCCGGTTATGAATCGTGCCAAGCGCGCCTTTGTCGGTATTGATGCCGGAACGACGGGTTGCACCGTTATGGTCTTTGACGAAACCGGGCGGTCGATTGGGCAAGGGTATGAAGAATATCCTTGCGTGAATCCTAATCCGGGATGGAATGAACAGGATCTTGAAGCCGTCTGGAAGGGCATTTGCGGCGCTTCGCGCAAGGCCGTTGCCATGGCGGATCTTCCAAAAGAAGCCTATCGCTCGGTTGGACTTTCAAGCCAGCGCGGCACTTTTGCAGCCCTCGACAAGGACAAAAAACCGCTCGGTAATTCTTGGGTTTGGAATTGCGGACGGGCTGTTGAATACCAAGCGATTTTTGCAGAAAAGATTTCGCCGGAGGAGCACCAAGCCCATACCGGTATGCAGTTAAGCCCGCTCTGGACCGCCTCCAAAATTGCTTGGATGCGCGACCATGATCCAAAATCATTTGAAGCGGCGCGATGGTTTGCCAATGGGCAGGAATATTTTCTGCATCGCCTTGGTGCGGATGATTGGGCGACCGATCCGGCATCGCTGACCCTCAATGGGATGATGGACATTCGCTCGCTTGATTGGAGTGATCGCATTCTTGCGCTTTGTGGCATTAGCCGAGACCGGTTGCCACCCGTCAAACAACCCTCTGGCGTAGCAGGCAAACTCTCGAAGGCTGCTTCGATTGAGACGGGACTGCCTGAAGGCGTAACGCTCTGCCGCGGCGCTGGCGATCAACAATGCGCTGCGATTGGTGCGGGTGTTATCAAACAGGGAATGGCCGAATTCACCGTGGGTACGTCGGGCGTCATGGTGGCGCATCTCGATAGCCTAGATCGGATCAAGGGGCGCAATCTCTGGTGGGGCGGCCATGGTGTGCCCGGCGCTTGGGATATTGAGGGCGGAGCCTTTAGCCTTGGTGCCTGCCTTCGCTGGTGGCGCGATCAATTGGGACGCAATGAACTGGATGAGAGCGCGCGCAGTGGTCGTTCACCCTATACGGTGATGGTCGAGCAGGCGGCACTTTCAAAGCCCGGCGCGAACGGTGTGATGTTCCACTCCTTCATGGCCAGCCAGGTCACGCCTTATTACGATGCCACGTCGCGCGGCAGCTTTTTGGGGCTCGGCCTGTACCATCATCGCTCTGATCTCATTCGTGCCCTGCTGGAAGGATGCGCGCATGAAATGCGAATGGTCGTTGACTCCTTTGATAGCGATATTGATGGCGGGATTACCGATTTCCGTCTGACGGGTGGCGGCACGAAATCGAATGGTTTTGTGCAAATCATGACCGACATCATCGGTAAGCCTGCCAAAGTAACGCGCGAGCGCGAATGCACCGTTCTCGGTGCGGCTATTTTGGGTGCGTTTGGATCGGGTGAATTTGCCTCGATTGATGAGGCCGTCGAGGCCATGGTCAAAGTCGAGGGTGAATTCACGCCTAATAAAGATCACAGTCAACTTTATGATGATCAGCACAAAATCTATCGCGGATTTTATGAGGCGATGGCGAATGCCGATCAATACAAAGCACTTTACGAATTTACTAATAAGTATAACTGACAATAGCCGGAGATAGACTATGCCAATTCCTGGAATGCGCGGTATGGAACATATTGGTTTCACCGTTCCCGACATCAATGAAGCATGCGACTTTTTTGAACGGATCTTAGGAGCTGAGACCCTTTACACAGCCGCTAAAAACTTCAGGGCCGATGGTACTTGGATGAAAGATCATCTCAATGTTGATCCAAGCTGCGTCATCACCGAGTTCCGCTATATGCGGTGTGGTAACGGCACCAATCTCGAGGTCTTCCAATATGAAGCGCCGGATCAGGTGAAAACCCCGCCCAAAAACAGCGATATTGGTGGCCATCATCTGGCCTTCTATGTCGACGACATGGATGTCGCGATTAAATTTTTGAAAGACAATGGCGTACAGGTTCTTGGTGAACCAACATCTTATACCGACGGGCCTAATCTTGGCCTGACCTGGTGCTATTTCATGGCCCCCTGGGGCCAACAGCTTGAAATTGTGTCAGCACCGAATGGAACGGTATTCGATCGGGAAGCGAAGGCTTCGGGACAGACACGGCTGTTTCACCCAAAATTTGTTGCTGAGACGACCCTATAGGGCCGGAATGATCGGGTCGGTCTTTGGTCCGTCCCGTCTTTTCAATCCCGCGAAATGTGACATTTACAGATAGAGGAAGACGACGATGGCGCTTGTTTCCATGGGGCCGATGCTTAAGCGCGCGCGCGCGCAAGGCTACGGAATCGCAGCTTACAACATGATTGATTATAACAGCGCTCGCGCCATTGTTGGCGGCGCTGCAGCGCTTGATGCGCCGGTGATCGTTCAGGTTTCGGTCAAGACCGTTAAACACTGGGGCTATCAACCGATTGCCAATTGGGTGAAGGAACTCGCATCCAGCGTCGATATTCCAGTTGCCTTGCATCTGGACCACTGTACCGATCTCGACGTCTTGCGCCGGTGTGTCGATGCGGGATGGACCTCCGTGATGTTCGATGGCTCATCTTTGCCGTTTGAAGAAAATCTTGAAAAATCATTGCAAGCCTATCGCATGACGCAAGATGCTGGCGTAGGTCTTGAGGCCGAAATCGGCGCGATTGGTGGCGTGGAAGACGACAAGCACATCAATGAAGACGAAGCTCGCCTCGCTAATTTTGACGAATGCGTGCGCTTTGTCCGCGATATGCCTGATCTCGCCGTTTTTGCGCCAGCCATAGGTACCGCGCACGGGGTTTATAAAGGCGAGGCGAAGATCGCTTACGATCT
>CANCAR010000006.1 GCA_947374125.1 Hyphomicrobiales bacterium
TGAAGAGCGGCAAATCATCCTCAAACGGGATGAGCCGCATCGTATCAGGCACCATACGGACCGCAGCGTCCGGATAACCCGTGTGCCAGCCGGTTACTTTTACATTGTCATAGAGCTGATCGTTTGAATCCCAGCCCACAACCACATCGCAAAAACCGAGGCCCTTTTCAAGCGAGCTTTCAAATTTGTCGCGATTGACATATTTGCCGCGAAAAATGCCGTCGATATCGAAAACACCGAGGCGGACATAGGGCAAATCGCGGCTGCGGACATATTCGAGCGCATCGGCGGCATTGGTAATGGACGTAATCGGCATCATGATTGATTAAATACCACGTTTAAAAACAGGAAATGACCGCAAGCAATTAGAACGAGATGTGATTTAATTCAATCATATCTCGTTCTAATCTCTTTTGTTGAAGCATGGCTTTATCGCAAAACCGGCATCCACTTTTGCGAGCCATGCTCTAAACCTGCGGCCATCGATGGATACAAGTCTGAACTGGCTTATTTTTCACCAATCGCAGCTTCAGCGGCCGCAATCTCTGCCTGACGCTTGGCAATCACGTCGCCAATCGGCGGGCCCTTGAAGCGCTTGTTTTCAAAGACGAACCAGATGAAAGCCGTCAGCACGAGGAAGCTAACCGTGATGGTGAGCGCCATATCGTTTGGCGGCTGAACGCCGAGATAGAAGATCAAAGCCATGCCGAGGATCGAAAGGAGGGCTGTCAATTTGAACAGACCCGCGCCCATGTCCCAAGGGCCCATCTTGCTCCATTTCGCCGTGCCATGGGCAAAGAGCCCAAGCGCAATCGGAACGGTGAAGGACAGGAACAAAAAGATCACGGTGCACGATACGACGACGGTGTAAGCCGAAGCGCCACCAATCGAAACGCCCGGTGCCGAGGTTATGGCAACGAACAGAACCGATAGAATCGAAGCAGTCCAGATCGCGGCGACCGGCGTCCGGTGCGCCTTGCTGACCGATGCAAGGGCGGAGGAGCCGGGCAGGCCACCATCGCGCGAGAACGCGAAGATCATGCGGGAGGCCGAGGTCACCGTTGCAAGGCCGCAAAGCCATTGCGACAGGAAGATCGCGATAAAGATCACGGTCGCAAAGGTCGGGTTCATCTGGGTGTTAATGCCCCAAAAGAACACGTTCCAACCCTGTTGTGCGGCCTCGTCCATGCTGGGAAGCATCAGGACGAACGAGCAGAGCATGACCCAGCCCGCAAGCGATGACCAGATAATCGACGACATAATGCCACGCGGAACGGCATGCGCCGCACGCTTGGTTTCTTCCGACGTGTGCGCCGAGGCGTCGTAACCGGTGATGGTGTAGACCGGTAGCAAGAGGCCCAGCAAAAATACGCGGAACAGCGAATCGGACTGCGGCCAGACCGAAGCGTCGGCGGGTTGGCCGGAGTAATTGGTAAACGTCCAAAGCCGCGAGAACTCCAAATGCGGAGCCGCGATCAGGCAGCCGATTGTCAACGCAAGCGCTGTTGCGAAAATCAGATAGCCGGACAAATCGGTCAGTTTGGCGGTGAGGCGAATACCAAAATGGTTCACGATGGCCTGAAGGCCCGTAATCACCGCCAAAAAGATCACTTCATTCACGTAATTGGCCGAATCAAAACCAAAGGCACCGCAGACGAAATACCAGGTGCCGACATTGATGGCGCCCAGAACGGTGACAAGGCCGAGCAGGTTAAGCCAAGCGGTCAACCAACCGGTGAAGCGGTTGCCGAGAATCGAACCCCAGTGATAAAGGCCGCCCGCCGTCGGATAGGCCGAGCCGATCTGCGCCATTGCGAGGCCAAAGACGCCGGACACGATACAGCCAACAATCCAGCCGATACCAATTGCGCCGCCACCAGCACCAGACGTCGCCTGTGCGAGCGAGTTAATGCCGCCTGACAAAATACAAATGATGGAAAAGGAAATCGCGAAATTCGAAAACGCGCTCATGCTGCGTTCAAGTTCCTGCGCATATCCCATCGAATGAAGAACCTTGAGGTCTTCTTTCTTTGCGTGATCGTCGTAACCCGTTTCAGCCATTTTAAGTGTTCCCCAGTTTATTGTTGTCCTGACCTAACCCGGTTGAACCCGGAAGAGGCGCGCTCCGTTGAACGTGGAACGATTCATCCATGGTAACGAAAATTTTGCATCCGAAAAGCATGAAGTTGCGCTCTAGCTCCGCGCCATCGCGATTTTATCAAAAATATGCAACTTTAAGATGTGATTCGCGCCTTATGGTATAAATTCGTTAATCTTCTGCGCGGTCTAATGTGTCGTGTATCTGAGTTGAGTAGAGTACTGCGTGATGCCCCCTATCGAATTAACCGACGCGCTGAGCGTTGTCGGACCCAATGGTCAGGCTCTTTCTTTGTCGAGCCTGCCGAAAACCAACACAACCCGCTGGGTGACCAGCCGCAAAGCGCAAGTGATTGCGGCTATCAAGGGCGGTTTGCTTACCCTTGATGAGGCCTCGGCGCGTTACCAGTTGACACTGGATGAGCTCTCAGATTGGCAGTCCTCGCTTGAACGGCATGGCACGCGGGGGTTGCGAGCCACTTTTGTTCAGCAATACCGCCATATGCGCGGCGCTTAATCTTTCGGGTTCAAGCAAACACCCTGTCGCGCAGACCGGGATCGCCCAGCGCCACAAAGCTGCCGGTATGGTAGCCGGCTTTGCCATAGTGGAAGCGTTCGCCCGTGCCTGTCACCATGATGCCTCCGGCGGCACGCAGAATGGCATCGCCCGCTGCGACATCCCACTCCATTGTCGGACCGAAGCGCGGATAGACATCGGCGCGACCCTCGGCAACGAGGCAAAATTTCAAGGATGAGCCGGCTGAAATCCGATCTTCAATCACGAGGCGGTTGATAAATTCGCCGGTCTGGCGGTCTGGATGGGAGCGGCTCGCGACAGCTTTAAGAGCATCCGCTGGTGGCGTTCGGGTCGAAATGCGACGGCTATCGCGTGCCTCGGTGAGGCGCTCGCCGGGCAAAAGGCTGAGCGCATAGGCCATGTGGCCGCCAATCCAGAGCTGACCAAGGGCGGGCGCAAAAATCGCGCCTGCGACCGCAATCCCTTGATCGATCAGCCCGATATTAACGGCAAACTCCGTGCGGCGTCGGGCGAATTCACGTGTACCGTCGAGCGGATCAACGAGGATGAACCGATCGCTAACTTCCGGAACCACACCATCGGACGCCGCTTCCTCGGAAACAACCGGAATATCGGGAAAGTGTGAGGCAAGGGCTGCAAGGATCAGCTTTTCAGAGGCGACATCCGCATCGGTTACGGGGCTGCCATCGGATTTACGTCGGGTTTCGCCATCGGACTCGAAAAAGTTCATAATCGGGACGCCAGCGTCAACCGCGACCTGCCCAAAGATCCGCGCTATCTCGTCCCGATCTGTGACCATGCCGTCCATCCTCATCTTGCGCGAAAGAGTTAGAGTGCGCTACGCCACTTACGATCCGACAAGCGAATAAACCTTGAGAAAGTCCTTTGGCATGACATCGTTAGACATATCAACGCTTGAAAGAGAAATGCCGGTTTCGATTGGCATTCTGACCATTTCGGACCGTGCGAGCCGAGGTGAATATGAGGATAAAGGCGGCCCCGGAATAGTGGCGGCTTTGACCGATCTGTTAGCTACGCCCTGGCAGCCCATGTCCGTTATCGTGCCCGATGAGAGAGAGTTAATTGAGAATGCCCTCGCCGATCTCGCCGATCACCAAGGCTGTTCGCTTATCCTCACCACCGGCGGCACCGGTCCAGCTTTACGCGATGTGACACCGGAGGCCACCGAAGCGGTGTGTAAAAAGATGATGCCCGGCTTTGGCGAGCTGATGCGAACCGCGAGCCTGCGGGAGGTACCTACCGCGATTTTATCCCGGCAGACCGCGGGGATTAGGGGCAAAAGCCTGATCATCAATCTACCGGGAAAACCATCGGCCATCCGCACCTGTCTCGATGCCGTGTTTGCCGCTGTTCCCTATTGCATTGACCTCATCGGTGGTTACCGACTTGAGACCAATCCGGCGTTTTGCAAGGCCTTCCGGCCAAAGGCGTAAAAGCGGTTATGGCCGCCCCACGCTGATATAGCGGAAGCCTTTGGCCCTGATATCGGCGGGGCGGTAAATGTTTCTGAGATCAACAATCACCGGCTCTTTGAGAACGGATTTAATCCGATCCAGATCAAGCGCGCGGAACGCATCCCATTCGGTGACGATCACTAAAGCATCCGCACCCGTTGCGCAGGCATAGGCGTCGTTCGCGAAGTCGACATCGGTCAGATAATGCGAGGCCTGCTCATTGCCGATGGGATCATAGGCGCAGATGACGGCTCCCAAATCCTGTAAAGCGGTAATGACGGCAATCGAAGGCGCGTCGCGCATATCGTCGGTGTTGGGTTTAAAGGTCAGACCCAAAATCGCGATGCGCTTGCCGCGAACATCCCCGCCGCAGGCCTGAACAATGCGCCGCGCCATGCCGCGTTTGCGTTGATCGTTGACGGACACCACGGTTTCGACAATCCGCAAGGGAACACCCGAATCCTGAGCGGTTTTGACCAGCGCCTGCGTGTCTTTTGGAAAGCAGGAACCGCCATAGCCGGGGCCGGGATGCAGAAATTTAGCCCCAATGCGGTTATCGAGCCCGATGCCACGCGCCACCTCCTGCACATTGGCTCCGACCTGTTCGCATAAATCGGCGATTTCGTTGATATAGGTGATCTTGACCGCCAAAAACGCATTGGCGGCGTATTTGATCAGTTCGGATGTACGACGATCGGTGAACAGCAAAGGCGGCTCGTTGAGATAAAGCGGCCGATAAATTTCGGTCATGACACGGCGGGCGTTTTCATCGTTCGTCCCGATGACGATGCGATCAGGCCGTTTGAAGTCGCCAATCGCGGCACCCTCGCGCAAGAATTCGGGGTTTGAGACGACGGCTATATCCAAATCAGGCCGCGCCTCACGCATGATGCGCTCAACCTCGTCTCCGGTGCCAACAGGGACTGTCGATTTGGTAACGATGATCGCCTTGCCATCCGTCTCAGCGGCAATATCGCGGGCGGCAGCATAGACAAAGGAAAGGTCGGCATGGCCATCCCCGCGCCGAGAAGGTGTGCCCACAGCGATGAAAATCGCATCGGCCCCTTTAATCGCGGTGCTAAGATCCGAGGAAAACACAAGCCTTCCATCGCGTGCGTTTTTTGCGACCAAATCATCAAGACCGGGTTCGAAAATCGGCATAACACCGCGGTTGAGCGCATCAATCTTATCGGTATTGAGATCCATGCAGGTGACGAAATGGCCAAAATCGGCAAAACAGGCCCCCGATACTAAGCCAACATAGCCAGCGCCGATCATTGTAATACGCATCCGAAACTCTCCCGCCGAACACCGCCTATCTACGGATCGGTCGCTTTATCCCATTCACCTGAAGCCATGTCACCCGAATGTGACAGCTTTCCTTCACACGCAACTTCGCTTACAGGCAAGACCTGAAAAGACGCGGTTGTTTATTCTTAGGTTTATATAGCCGAATACCGTCTAAAGGAGAGTCAAGAAATGGAAAATCCGGTCCTTGTTGAAGTCCTTCGCGGCCAAGCGGTTGAATCGCGGCATCGGGGATCGGTGGCCGTCATCGATGCCGATGGTGGCGTTGTGTTGTCCCTCGGTGATGTTGACACTCCGATTTTCCCCCGCTCGGCGGTCAAGGCCTTCCAAGCCCTGCCTTTGCTTGAAAGCGGCGCGGCTGACCGCTTTGGGCTGACACCGAAAGAAATTGCGCTGGCCGTCTCCTCCCACTCTGGCGAGCCAGACCATGTAGAAACCGCGCGTGGCATGTTGAAAAAGGCCGGCCGCGATGAAAACTGCCTTGAATGCGGCGCACATTGGCCGGTTTCGAGCGATGCCGAGCGTGCACTCGCGGCCTCTGGCGGCAAGCCGAATGCGCTGCATAATAACTGCTCGGGCAAACATTCGGGTTTTGTTTGCTTGGCGTGCGGGCTGGATGAAGACCCCAAAGGCTATATTCTCGCCGAGCACCGCGTGCAGCGCGAAATCCGTGCCGCGGGTGAGGCAATCACAGGTTTTCGTTTTCTGGATGAATACACCGGCACCGATGGCTGCTCGATTCCAACCTATGCGGTGCCTTTAAAGTCGATTGCACTCGGCTTTGCCCGGTTGGCGACGGGCAATGGGCTAGCACCAGAGCGGGCAAAAGCGGCCAAGCGCATCCGCGAGGCAGCGGCGGCGCATCCCTTCATGGTGGCAGGAACAGGGCGGCTGGATACCGTTGCGATGGAGCTTTTCCGGGAACGGGTCTTCATGAAAACGGGTGCGGAAGGCGTGTATTGCGCGGCCATTCCAGAGCTTGGATACGGGATCGCGCTGAAAGCTGATGATGGCGAGGGCCGCGCGGCGCAGGCCATGCTGGCGGGCGTGCTACACCGCTTTTTGCCAATGGATGATGCCACCCGCGCGGGCTTTGACGCCAAAGCCTGGCCAACGCTGACCAATTGGAACGGGATGACGGTAGGCTCGATCCGCGCGGCCGGCGGTTGGCTGAAAAGCTAATCAAGCGTCCCATTCTCGTCATGATTGAAGCGTAGCGTGCTGTTTCATTGCAATCCATGGATTTTACGATGATCTATCTTTCTGCTTCGCCCCTATCCGGCAAAGCGCTTAAACTGCTCGTTTCGGCATTGGCACTGCTTGGGCTTGCCGCTTGTTCCGGCGGAGATCGGTTTTCTGGCCAGGTAGCGGCGTCTCCCGGCCCGATGACCGGCGAGATCATGCCAATTTTTATCGCCACCACCCGCAAAATGACGCAAGATGGCGGGGTGAGCGCGGAATTGTCGCCAACCACCAATTATTTGATGAATCTGATCAGCATTCCGAAAGAGCATAAAACGGGGGTGATTGAGCGCCCGAGCTTTGGATCGGAAAGCCGTAAATCGCATTTCGTGTTTGCGGGACAACGCGTGCTCGACCATGAAAGCTTCAAAAACGAATTGGCGGCCCAGCTCTCCGGCCGCGTTGGCGCGAGCCGCGATGTGCTGGTTTATGTCCATGGGTTCAATACCGGCTATGATGAAGCGCGGTTCAGGATTGCGCAAATTGCGACCGATTCGGGCTTTACCGGCGTGCCGGTGCTGTTCACTTGGCCCTCGCAGAACAAAATGTTTGCCTATGGCGCGGATAAAGACAATGCGACCGCCTCGCGCGATGATCTCAACTCGGTGCTGTCTGATTTGGGCTCCTTGCCCGGCATAGGCCGCATCCATGTGCTCGCCCATTCGATGGGGACATGGCTCACCATGGAAACCTTGCGGGAACTCGCGATTGGCGGACGCGGCGATCTTTCAGGCCATTTGGGCGAGGTGATGCTGGCGGCGCCCGATATTGATCTCGATGTGTTCAAGCAGCAATTGGCCCGCGTTGGCCCCTATGCGCGGGTGTCGATTTTCGCGGCATCGGATGACAAGGCGCTTTCGCTTTCGAGCGCTTTGGCAGGCGACCGCAAACGCGTAGGTGCGCTTGACCCGTCTGACAAGGACCAACGCGCCGAAATCAGCAAGCTTGGCGTGCGGGTTTACGATTTGAGCAATACCGACACGACAGACTTTTTCCGCCACGGCACATTCGCGGAAGCGCCTGCCGCCGTCAGAGCCATCGGCGCGCAATTGGCCGCAGGCCCTGATGAGGCGCGGCAATCGCAATCGTTTCAGGGGCAGTGAGGAATTTTTAAGACCAAAGCCGGGATCTCCCTCACCGCTTCGTCTGCCTAAACCCGCGCCTCTCGTTCAACCGGTCCAGCACATCCATCGCCGCCTCGGCTACCACCGTGCCAGGTGGGAAAATCGCATCCGCTCCTGCTTGGTGAAGCGCTGCAAAATCCTGTTCGGGGATGACGCCCCCCACAACGATCATGATATCGCTTCGGCCTGCCTGATCCAGCGCGGCTTTGAGCGCGGGAACCAGCGTTAAATGCCCTGCCGCAAGCGTTGAAACGCCGACAACGTGGACATTTTTGGCGATGGCCTCTTTTGCTGCTTCTTCGGGGGTGGCAAATAAATCGCCGACATCCACCTCAAAGCCTAAATCGGAAAAGGCCGAGGCGATGACTTTTTGACCCCGATCATGCCCATCTTGGCCCATTTTGGCGACGAGAATGCGGGGTAAGCGGCCATCATTTTCTTTAAACGCCGCTACCATGTCGCGCGCGCGGCCAAACGTCTCGTTCAGCGCACCAATTTCTTGGCGATAAACACCGGATATGACATCGGCAACTGCCTTGTGACGGCCAAAAACGTTTTCGAGGGCCAGCGAGATTTCGCCCACGGTGGCTTTGGCACGCGCGGCCTTGACCGACAAATCGAGAAGATTGCCGTTGTTGCGGGCGCCTGCTTCCAAATCGGCAAGGGCGGCCTTAACCGCTTGAGGGTCGCGCTCGGCGCGGAGCCGTTCGAGCTTGGCGAGTTGCTGGGCTAGCACTGCGGAATTATCAACCTTGAGCACGTCAATCGGCTGTTCACTCAGCGAGCGATACCGGTTGACGCCGATGACGGCTTGCTGGCCGCTGTCGATCCGGGCTTGCGTGCGGGCGGCGGACTCCTCGATCCGGCGTTTGGGAATGCCGGCTTTGATGGCTTTAGCCATGCCGCCCATCGCTTCAACTTCCTCAATATGCGCCCAAGCTTTTTGCGCCAATTCAGCGGTCAGACGCTCGACATAGAAAGAGCCGCCCCATGGATCGATGGTGCGCGTCGTGCCGCTTTCTAATTGCAAAAAGAGCTGCGTATTGCGCGCGATGCGGGCGGAGAAATCGGTTGGCAGTGCGAGCGCCTCGTCGAGCGAATTGGTATGCAGCGATTGCGTATGGCCTTGGGTGGCAGCCATTGCTTCAATCTCGGTACGGATCACATTGTTGAACACGTCTTGCGCGGTGAGCGACCAGCCCGACGTTTGCGAATGGGTGCGCAGCGGCAATGACTTTTCAGATTTTGGGTTGAAACCCGCCACCAGCTTGGCCCAGATCAGACGGGCGGCGCGGAGCTTGGCGATTTCCATGAAGAAATTCATGCCAATCGCCCAAAAGAATGATAGGCGCGGGGCAAACGCATCGATATCGATGCCTGCCGCAACACCAGCGCGGATATACTCCACGCCATCGGCCAGCGTATAGGCGAGCTCAAGATCCTGCGTCGCGCCGGCTTCTTGGATGTGATAGCCGGAAATTGAGATCGAATTGAATTTCGGCATGTTTTGCGAGGTGTAGGCAAAAATATCAGAGATGATCCGCATCGAGGCATCGGGCGGATAGATATAGGTGTTGCGCACCATGAACTCTTTGAGAATATCGTTCTGGATGGTGCCCGAGAGCTTTTCGGGGCCGACGCCCTGCTCTTCTGCGGCTACGATATAAAGCGCGAGGATCGGCAAAACAGCGCCGTTCATCGTCATCGACACGCTCATTTGATCGAGGGGGATATCGGAAAACAGCGTGCGCATGTCGTAAATCGAGTCAATCGCCACACCCGCCATACCGACATCGCCCGCGACCCGTGGATGATCGGAATCATAGCCGCGATGGGTTGCCAGATCGAAGGCGACGGACAGCCCCTTTTGGCCGCCTGCAAGATTGCGGCGGTAAAACGCGTTCGAATCTTCCGCCGTCGAAAACCCCGCATATTGCCGGATGGTCCAAGGCTGGTTGACATACATTGTGGGGTAAGGACCGCGCAGATAGGGCGCGATGCCGGGCAGTGAATCAACAAAGCCAAGGCCTGCGCGATCGGTTTGCGTATAGACGGGCTTGACCTCAATGCCCTCGGGCGTGTGCCAAACCTGCGCGGTTCCTTCAGGGGCAGGCACCGGGACAGGCTTGAAAGCAAGGCTCGAAAAATCGGGGATTTGAGTCATTGAGCCGATCCTTCTGCGACGTGCTCCGCTTCGAAGGCTTCGGCAAGCCGAACAGGGGTAAGTGGCGTAAACATCGGCGCGATTGGGTTTTGGAGCGGTGGCGTAGGGGCGAGCGTTTCAACCGGTGTGGTGACTGGCGCTTTAAAGGCATTAACGCCTATGAGAAGGCTCTTCTTCTCAGCAAGCGCCTTTATGCGCTCAGCGCAAACTTCGGCAATCCGGGATTGGATATGTCCGTCCTTGAGCGAGGCGACAATGCCACCCTCGGACTCGATCTGCCGGAACTGCTGCCAAGCCTCGGTGACGAGCGCATCGGTTAGCGCCTCATAGACGCCCGCTCCCGCCACTGGATCGCTAACTTTGGCGAGATGCGCCTCCTCCAGCAGCACCAATTGCGTGTTCCGCGCCAAACGGCGGGCAAAGGGATCGGGCAGGCCAAGGGCCGTTGTGAAGGGCAGAACCGTGATGGCATCAGCCCCGCCAACAGCAGCAGCAAAGCAACCCATGCCTGCGCGGAGCAGGTTCATATGGCTGTCTTGCCGCGTCATCATGCGGGAAGCGGTTTCCGACGATAGGAAGAGCGGCTTCGGGGCCAATCCGCATTGGTTTTCAACGCTGGCCCATAAGCGGCGTAGCGCGCGGTGCTTGGCAATGGAGAGAAACTGATCGGCGTCTGTGGCCAGCCGGAATTCAATCATGCCTCGTGCTTCATCAAGCGAAAGACCTGAGGCTTCCAGAGCGCGGAGATAAAACACCGCCGATGAGAGCGTAAAAGCCAGCTCTTGCGCCTCCGATCCGCCAGCGGCATGCACGACACGGCCATCGGCGGCGATAAAGGGGCCAGAAAAACCTTGGCTGAGGAGATCATTTACCGCAGTGGAAACGTTCTTGGCGACCGCCGGACCATCGCCATGCAGCGCGCCAATTCGTGCACCCGTACCAACGGGGTTCAGACCAAAGCGAACTCGTATGGTGTTGGGCGGAAAGCCTAACGCTTTGCACGCATCGGCAAAGGCATGCGCGGCATCCCGACCGCGCGGGCCACAATCGAGCACAATATCAATGCCTGCGTCGAGGTAAACGCCACGCAAGGCCTCTTCGATAAAATCAGCCTTTGCGGGGAGTCCAAACCCGTGGGAACCGATGGCGTTTTCAAAAACCAAGGTTAAACCGGTGGCGCCATTTTCAAGATCACTCAACGCCTGCGCATTTGCTTGTGCCGCATCGGGATTGTCCATGCGCTGGAGGATGGACCAAGCCGCACCAGATGCGCGCCCGATGATCGGAGAATATCCGTCCGCTTTGGCATAAAGCGGCTCGATGCGAAGGCCATCCGCCGTTTTTGACGTCAAAACGGTTTCAAAATCCGCGCCCTTCAGAACGGCCAAAGCGAGCTTGCGCCACTCTGCCTGATCGGTCACGATTGGATCATTCAACGCCAACGCCATACAAGTCTCCCTCAATCGGGCGGGACAATGGCATAAAGCAGGGGTGGGAGGCCACCTGTTCGTTTGGATTAGGGGGCGAGCTTTACAACGGCCAAAACAATGCCCGACAACGCAATCATGGTGCCGCCCAACCAAATCACCGTGCGGTTGGCGCTTTGCGCGATTTCGGCGCGAACGGTGGCTTCAGAGGTTTTTATCTCGGCGCGAAGCGTCATCTCAACACGGTCGATTTTATGATCAAGAACGTCAAACTTGGTTTCAAATTTTTGATCAAGAGCGTTAATCTTAGCGTCGAGAACGTCCATTTTAGCGTCTATCGTCTCGAAACGTTGATCAATAGAGGTAAAGCGTTGATCAATAGACATAAAGCGACGCTCGACCGACACAAATGCTTTGTCGATTGTTTGCATATCCTGCTTCGTCGCCAGCCCATCGCGCATCGCTGCGTCCAGAGCGTTGGCGTGGGCGCGTGCCGAGCCTTCGTCGATCCCCGCTTCTTTCAGCGTGTCGATATAGGTCAATCGGTCAAAATTTCGGGCCGCATTGTTCATTGCTCAAAAATAGCAGAATTCGGATGGTGCGGAAACCTGTATTTTTGAACAGTTAGGCTTACGCTTTGACCAATCTCGGCCGTCCCGTCGCCACCGCTGTGATCCGGCTTTCGACGAAAATATCCTGCCCGTCGGTGAAGGCGGAGACGTCCTTACGGTCGATGGTGATCTCGGCGTGGTCAGCGCCTGCGGCTTCGGCCCTAAGTGCGATATCGGCGCGTAGGCCTTCGATGGCTTCGGCTGCGGCCCGCTCTAGATCTTGAAAATCATGGGTTTTTGCCGGACCATGGATGCGGAAACGCCCCGGACCGGGCGACAAGATGATGCTTTCGCCGGTAATTTTCACGTGGCCTACCACCGCACCCAGCGCATTGGCGACATCGGCATGTTCGGGCATCACCACTTGGCTTTCGAGCAGTTCGCCAATCATCGGGTAATAGGTGGGGGCGGATGCCCCAACGCCGATAATGGGGAGATTGAAATCAAACCGAATAGACGACACACCGCGCTTCTTATCGAGCGAGGCAATGATCAGCGGATGCAGGCTTGGCCTGTCGAGCCTGTAGCCATCCTCTTCCAGCGCCACATCAATCAGAGCCTCGGCGGAGCGGCGAACCAATCTCTTGATAATGGCGCGGGCGACGTCTTCGGGTGTCTCGAACAAAATCTCGCCCTTGCCACCCCGGCGGCGGCTAGCAAGTTCGGCGGCAAGGCGCGCTGCCTCGCTATCCCAGACATCGTGAATCCCCAACACATGGGCTGCATCCGACGGGGTGAGCGCCGACATCAGCACAAGGCCATTGGTGACGAGCCGGGCGAGCGCGCCAAGTTCGGTCCGGGTTTCGGCTACCGCATCCACAGGCTTGGGCGTATCGCCAATCTTAGCGAGAAGGCTCGCTTCGGCGGCAGACAATCCCGCCCGCGCCGCCTCTGTAACTGGCATCGGTACGATAAAGCGCGCGTCCGTTGGGCGACCGACCTCAGCGCGTAACTGCCGCTCCAAGGCCTGATGGACCATGGCGCGGTGATCGATTGCCAGGAGGCTGACCGGCATGGCACGGCGGGGGCCAAGCTCCAAAGTGAGGGTTAGCCCTTCCTCGACCAGACGAACCTCGCTGTCGCCGCCAAGCCCAATGGTGCGCATGGCCACCGCCTGCACCATGGTTTGAAACCCGCCGACGCGTGCGCCTAGAGGATCGAGCCGGGGCGTACCGTTTTTCATCACCGCAATATCGGTGGTCGTGCCGCCGATATCGGAGACGAGCGCGTCCTGCGAGCCGGTTAAAAAGGCCGCACCCACAAGCGTGGCGGCGGGGCCTGAGAGGATTGTTTCAATCGGCCGTTCCCGCGCCAAATCGGCGGAAATCAGCGCGCCATCGCCGCGCACCACCATAACGGGCGCTTTAATGCCGCGCTCCTCCAGAAAGCGCCCCGTCGCTGCAATCAGCCCGTCAATGAGCGGTATGAGACGGGCATTCAATAAACAGGTCAAAGCACGGCGGGGGCCGTCGAGCTGGTTGGTCAGCTCATGGCTACAGGTCACGGGTAAATGCGTGCGGGCGCGGATGAGGTCGCGGGCCGCGATTTCGTGCTCGGGATTGCGCGTGGAGAAATAGCCGGCAATCGCATAGCCCGTAACCGTGCTGCCTGCCCCATCGAGCCAGTGTTCGAGTGCCGACACATCGAGTGGCATAGCCGCATCGCCCGTGACCGTATGGCCCCCCGCGACGCGCAGCATCGGATCATTGCCTAACGCGGTGTCGAGCCCCGCCCGTTTCACATCCGCCTCGCCAAAGCCGATCATCACCAGACCGATGCGGCGCTGTTGGCCTTCAACCAGCGCATTGGTGGCAAGCGTGGTGGAAAGTGAAACCAGCTCTATGGATGATGGCGCGGTTTTGGATTCGGCAATCACACGATCGACCGCACCCGATATACCGATGGCTAAATCATGCCGCGTGGTGAGCGATTTCGCCTTGGCGATAACCAATCCCGTTTGGTCGTTAAAGAGGACAGCATCCGTATAGGTGCCGCCGGTATCAATGCCTAAAAGAAGCGCCATCAGAAATTAGACCCAAACCTACTTGATAATACGCCTACGACCCAGCCTTAGCGCCAGACCTGAAATTGCGGTTTGCCATCGGTAATCTCATACCAATCCGGCTTATCCGCGACATAGATGTGCTCTTTAATGTGGAGCCCGGTTGCGCCATCAAGCGAACCAGCGGTGATCGACATCGTATCGCTGCCAAAGCGACGCCAAAACAGATTACTGCCACAGGTCTTGCAGAAGCCACGCTCGGCTTCCTCCGACGATGTGTACCAAGCCAAACCGCTGTCTTCGTTAAACGTCACGGCGTCGGCAGACGCGTTTGTTGTTGCAAAAAAATTACCCGTTGTTTTGCGGCATTGACCGCAATGGCACGCGATGACCTCGCGCAGGGGTCCATTGACTTTGAACTTTACCGCACCACACAAGCACCCACCCGTTAGATGTTTCACCTCGCCCGTCATCGCCTCTTCTCCTGTGCCGCTCATCCTGCTTACGATCCTAGTCGACACTGAATGGGACGATATCTCAATTCGGACCTTCGGTGGTGCCCTTCGGACCGTCGAGGCCCGCAAAGACAAGTTTAGTCAGCCCGTAAGCGCGTTCTTCGATGGTGTGGAAGCCTTCGGGCAAAATATCCTGCTGGTCGGTGCGTTCTTCCACGATAACAAGTGCATCGGGCGTAAGCCAGCCGCCTTTGAGCGCCGAAGCCAGTGCAAGCTTTGCCAAACCTTTGCCATAGGGTGGATCACAAAAGACGAGCGAGAAGGGCTCGGCCGGTGCAACGGGGCCCATATAGGTTGCATCGCGGCGATAGACTTTGGTGATGCCCGCGACACCCAGTGCCTCGACATTCGATTTGATGAGGCCACGGGCGGAAGCGGCTTCTTCCACGAACTGCACGAAAGCCGCACCGCGCGAGAGCGCTTCGAGCCCCAAGGCACCTGTGCCTGCGAAGAGATCGAGCACGCGCGCGCCTGTGATGGGATCATCATAGCCATGCGCCAACACGTTAAACAGCGCTTCGCGCAACCGGTCCGAGGTTGGGCGCGTGTCCTGGCCTTGCGGGGGTGTTAAAGCCCTGCCTTTAAACTTTCCGGCAATAATCCGCATTGGCCGATACCCGCCCGATTAACGCGCGCGCGGCGGACGCGGTCCGCGTGGTGCGCCGCCTGCGGGTTTGCTCCCGGAAGGTTTACCGCCCGAAAGTCTGCCACCGCGATAGGGCTTGCTGTCGGCCCGCCCCGTTACGGGACGCTCGCCCGAGGGCTTGCTGCGAGCGGGGCGACCACCATCAGAACGACCGCCATCCGAGCGGCCAGCGGGCGACCATTCGCGTTTTGGCGCATCTCCTGTTGGCCGATCCTCGGAGCGGGGTTGGCGCGGCTTGAAGGGCGCTTTTGGGCGAGAGGCTTCAACATCCGACCGCTCGCGCACCGGTTCGTCCCGGCGGCTTGGGGCGAGCTTTTCGACCAGCACGGATTTGCCGCTGCGGGTTTTGATGCTGCCTGCGCGTTTATGCTCGCGGGCGGCGTTTTCAGCGCGCGCCTCTTGCGGATCCGCTCCCCGACGTGGCGCTTTGGGTGCCCGGCGGGTGGACGTTTCCGGCGTCTCATCGGACGCACGCCAAATGCTGCGCAAAGGCTCGGTGGGGTGACGCCATTTTGGCCGCACGGGCGCTTCTGCCCCCGTATCCGGTGCATCATCGCGCGAACGAGACGAGCTTGGCCTTGAAGGCCGTGGACCTGTGCGGCTCATGCGGTCAGGCTTTCCCCGGCGGTTGTCCGTCTCATCAGGGCGTCCGCGCACGGGGCGCACGGGGCGCTCAGGACGCTCGGTGCGATCTGGGCGCTCAGACCGTTCTGAACGCTCGGCACGCTCGGGGCGCTGATAGCGCTCGCGGACGGGCTCTGGCTCGGGTTCCGGCTCGTGGTTGAAGACGGGAGCCTCAAAATCAACGCCCGATTCTTCCGTCAAGGCTGGACCCAATTGGGCTTTGAGGAAGCTGGTTTTCACCTCTTCCACCGCGCCATCGGACAATTCACCGAGCTGGAACGGACCGAAGGAGACGCGGATCAACCGGTTCACCTTAAGGCCCAAATGCTCCAACACGCGTTTGACTTCGCGGTTCTTGCCTTCGCGTAAACCGAGCGTCAGCCAAACATTATCGCCCTTTTCGCGGTCGAGGGTGGCTTCAATCGGGCCGTAATTCATCCCGTCGACGGTTACGCCCGCGCGGAGGCTATCGAGCACAGGTTGGCTGATTTCGCCATAACAGCGCACGCGATAACGCCTGAGCCAGCCGGTTTCGGGCAATTCAATGATGCGCGCCAAGCCGCCATCATTGGTTAACAGCAAAAGACCTTCGGTATTGATATCGAGACGGCCAATGGTGATGACGCGCGGCAGATTGGCGGGCAGCCTAGAGAACACCGTGGGCCGACCTTCAGGATCACGCGCGGTGGTCACAAGTCCGCGCTCTTTGTGGTAGAGGAACAGCCGCGTCCGCTCGCGCGTTGGCAAAGGCTCGCCATCGACCATCACTTGATCGGTGGGCAGGACATCGCGCGCGGGGCTTTTGAGCACCTCGTCATTAACAGATACGCGACCTGCTAAAATCCACTCCTCCGCATCGCGGCGGGAGCATAGGCCCACACGCGCCATGACTTTGGCGATACGCTCGCCCGGATTTGCCTTTGGTGGGGATGCGACGCGGGTTTTGCCCTGAAAGCCCGAAGGCTTATTGCCCCGGTCGCTAGAGGGGCGATCGGATCTTGGCCTATCCCCCCTTGGCGCAAAGCTGCGCTTCTCGCCGCCTGCGCCTTCGCGCGGCGGGCGGGCGGAGAAGGGACGATCCGACGAGCGGCCTGCGCCCGCTGGGCGGTCACCAACGCTACGCTCAGCTCTTGGCTTAAAGGGCCGCTTTTCGCCCGTGCTTTCGCTTGGCGCGCGCGATTCAGCGGGGCGACGCGGGCGGAAGGCTTTCTTGCCCTCGTCATCCCCCGATGGGCCGCGTGGCGCGGGTGTGCGGGCTTTGTGGAAACCGCGCGGGGTTGAGGAGTCGCCGCGCGCGCCGGGGCCGCGTCCAGAACCACCAGAGGGTGGCCGACCTTTGCCGCCACCACGATTTTTGCTTTTGTCATTCATGCGCCGCTGATAGCAGAGTATTTAACGCGTTGCGAGCTTCGCGTTATCGAGAAGGAAGGAACAAACCAGCATGACGCCAATGGAGCACGCGATGGCAGCGGCGCGAGAGGCCGCCTTGCGCGGCGAAGTCCCGGTGGGTGCGGTGATCACGCAGAACGGCCAGATTCTGGTCATTGCAGGCAACCGCACGATTGCCGACCGTGACCCGACCGCGCATGCCGAAATTCTCGCGATCCGCGAAGCGGCAGCAAAAATCGGCTCCGAACGGCTGATCGGCTGCGATCTGCATGTCACGCTCGAGCCCTGCGCGATGTGCGCGGGTGCGATATCGTTGGCCCGCATCCGGCGGCTTTATTACGCGGCGGGCGATGAAAAAGGCGGCGCGGTGGACCATGGCCCGCGCTTTTTCAGCCAACCGACGTGCCACCATGCTCCCGCGGTTTATGGCGGGATTCAAGAGAACGAGGCGGCGGAGATGTTGAAAGGGTTTTTTGCGGCACGAAGGGGTGGGTGATGTCGGCGCGTCTGTGGCCCGCACTCACGCACGCCTGCGCAAATCACTGGCAATTGGGGGGGCGTTCACCTATATTTGGGCTCATAGTGGAAATTGAAACGATGAGCGCTGTCGCTTTTGATACCCTGAAATTTGTTGAACGTTTGGAAGCGGGAGGATTCTCGCATGCCCAAGCCAAAGCTGCCGCACAAGCGTTTGCCGATGCCATTTCAGAGCAGATTGCGACCAAAGGGGATTTGGGCCAAACCAAGCTCGAACTTGAAGCGAAAATAGAAGGTGCCAAGGCGGATATTCTGAAATGGATGTTCGGTCAGACGCTGATTATTTTGGGTGCGGTGTTTGCGATGGCAAGGGTGGGGCATTTGTGAGGGGATCGCCCTTGCGGCTTCGAAACCTCAATCGCCTTCCCCGTTCCACAGCTGCAATTCGTCCTCCGGCAAGGGATCAAAAAAGCGGTCATCCCATTTGAGGACATCTTTAAGACGACCGGGTACGCGTGGCTTTCTTTCGGGCTTCGGAAATGGCACCAATTTGGCCACCGGAACTTCTCCGCGCGTAATCACAATCTCCTCGCCAGCTTCAACGGCAACCAGAAGTTTCGATAACTGCGTTTTGGCCTCGTGGATTTTGAAGGATTGCATGATGGGTGCCTCCGTTAGCTAGATTAGCTAAGGAGAGGCGAGGACGCCAGGAAATTTCTTGCGCCAATCGGACCGCGCGCGTCCCGGCGCCCCGAAGCAAGGCGGTCCGAGCAAGATTAACCTCCCTGCCCTCCGCTAGGGCTCAAGGCGTTCGTCGCTCGAAAAGCGTCACTGGCGCTTTTCGTCGTGCACGATATCGAGCCCTTGGCCTTCCGGCCTTTCGCTAGGGCTCAAGGCGTTCGAAACTCAAAACGATTCACAGGATCGTTTTGCCGCGCGCAAAGCGCGCGGACGTTTCTCACCCACCCACATTAAACGCTGCAAGTGCTGCCATGTTCACGATGTCCGTGTCTTTCGCGCCCAACGGCATGATTTGCACGGAACGGTCGAGGCCTACGAGGATGGGGCCGATGACCGTTGAGCCGCCTATGGTTTGCAGCATTTTGGTGGCGATGGAGGCGGAGTGGAAGGCGGGCATCACCAGCACATTGGCGGTATCGGTGAGGCGGCAGAAGGGGTATTGTGCCATTAAATCCTTGTTCAGCGCCACGTCGGCGGCCATTTCGCCGTCATATTCGAAATCGACGCGGCGTTTGTCGAGCAATTTGACCGCCTCGATGACCTTGGCCGAGCGTTCGCCCTGCGGGTGGCCGAAGGTGGAATAGGCGAGCATCGCCACGCGGGGCTCATAGCCCAAACGCCGCGAGACGCCTGCGGCTTCAATGGCGATCTCCATGATTTCTTCCGCCGTTGGCATCTCTGTAATGGCGGTATCGGCCACCACCACCGTGCGGCCTCGCGCCAGCACGAGGGACGCGCCCATGAGTTTGTGGCCGGGTTTGGCGTCGATCACGTTCAATACATCGTTGAGCGCCACGGAATAATTGCGCGTAGCCCCCGTTACCATGCCATCCGCATCGCCTAAGGCGACCATTGCGGCGGCGAAATAGTTGCGGTCTTGATTGATGAGCCTTTGGCAATCACGCAGCAGATAGCCTTTGCGTTGCAAGCGCTCATAGAGATATTGCGCATAGGCCGGATTGCGCTTTGAAAGGCGCGCATTGTGGATTTCGATGCCCTCGCGGCCGTCAAAATCAATGCCCGCTGCCTCGGCCCGCTCGCGCACGCGCTCTTCGCGGCCCACCAATATCGCCGTGCCGAGCCCTTGCGCCACAAAGGACATTGCAGCGCGGATGACTTGCTCTTCCTCGCCCTCGGCAAACACCACGCGTTTAGGGTAGCGCCGCACACGCTCGAAAATCCGCTGCAACGCTCCTGCCACCGGATCGCGCCGGGCGGAAAGCTGCGCTTTATAGGCCTCCAGATTCTCGATGGGTTTGCGCGCCACACCGGTTTCCATCGCCGCTTTGGCGACTGCGGGCGGAATAACGTGGATGAGGCGTGGATCAAACGGCACGGGGATGATGTAATCCCGCCCAAAGCGCGGGCGTGCGCCTTGATAGGCGGCGGCGACATCATCCGGCACATCTTCTTGCGCGAGTTCGGCCAAGGCGTAGGCAGCGGCGATTTTCATTTCCATATTAATGGTGGAGGCCCGCACATCGAGCGCGCCGCGAAAAATATAGGGGAAGCCGAGGACATTATTGACCTGGTTGGGGTAATCCGAGCGGCCTGTGGCAATGATCACATCATCGCGCACGGCATGGGCCTCTTCCGGCGTGATTTCTGGATCGGGGTTGGCCATCGCGAAAATGATCGGGTTGGGGGCCATGTTGCGGACCATATCCGCCGAAAGCGCACCCTTGGCGGAGAGGCCGAAAAACACATCCGCGCCCCGCATGGCATCATCCAACGTGCGCGCTGTGGTTTCTACCGCGTGGGAGGATTTCCATTGGTTCATCCCCTCGGTGCGGCCACGATAGACGACGCCTTTGGTGTCGCAGAGGATAACGTTTTCTGCTGCAAAGCCCATCGCCTTAATGAGTTCGAGGCACGCAATACCCGCCGCACCCGCGCCATTGCACACAAGCTTGGTGGTTTTAAGCTCACGCCCCGTGAGCTTCATCGCGTTCATAATGCCTGCGGCGGCGATGATCGCGGTGCCGTGCTGATCATCGTGAAAGACTGGAATATCCATCAATTCGCGGAGTTTTTCTTCAATGATGAAGCATTCAGGTGCTTTGATATCCTCTAGATTAATCCCGCCGAAGGAGGGCCCCAAATAGCGCACGGCATTGATAAACTGGTCGGGGTCTTCGGTATCGACTTCGAGATCAATCGAATCCACATCGGCAAAGCGTTTGAACAAAACGGCCTTGCCTTCCATAACGGGTTTGGAGGCAAGCGCTCCGAGATTGCCTAGACCTAAAATCGCCGTGCCGTTGGAAATCACGGCAACAAGGTTGCCCTTGGCGGTGTAATCAAACGCTTTAGAGGGGTCTTCCGCAATAGCGAGCACGGGAACGGCCACGCCCGGCGAATAGGCCAGCGACAAATCGCGCTGCGTTGCCATGGGCTTGGTGGCTACAATTTCGATTTTGCCGGGGCGGCCCATGGAGTGAAAATCAAGCGCCTCTTTATCCGAAATGGTCGGACGCGTCCGCTTGGTTGGTTTGCCGTCCGCCATGTGGAATTTCCCCTGTTCCTGAAACGCACCGATACACAACCTTAGGGCGGGAAGGGGAGAAGCTCAACAATCCTTATGGTGTAGAGGATAAATACGTGATTATTTGAAGAGATCGGCGTGAGAGCCAGTGGCGGCAAGTTCGACATAGTCATCTGTCACGTCATAAATCAGCAACCAATCGGGCTCGATGTGGCATTCCCAGTAGCCCAAATAGTCGCCCACAAGCCGATGCGGTCGATAACGGCGCGGCAAAGGGACACCGTTAACCAGCGCCTCGAGCACATGTTCCAACTTTGCCGGATCAAGTCCACGCTTCAATACACGTTTAAAATCGCGCTTAAATCGGTTGGATTTGATGATCGGTTTCATGGGAAACCATTACCGTTTTAAGTCGTCCATCAAGGCCGAGACAGAGTCGAACTTTTTTGTCTTCTTGCGAAAGGATGGATCCTTAAGCTCCTTCATCGCGCCTAGCACCTCGTCTTTTGGCAGTTTCAACTCAAACGGAATACCGCGCTGGCGTACCATTTGCGTATAAAACAGCGTGATAGCCGTTGTTGCGTTAAGGCCAAGCGAGGCCATGATGGCCTCAGCTTCCGCCTTAAGTTCAGGCTCCATGCGGGCTTGAACGGATACCGTTTTGCTCATGTTGGTGACCTCAATGACATTCCTTCGTGAGATATTTTGTATTACATTTGGAAGACAAATAAAATAAAATTCATAAAACGAAATTCATTTCCATCGCCATTAAATGTCGGATAACTCCGTCTCAGGACGTGAAGAGTGCACCACACTTTGCTAGCGTAAGTCTATGAACCGCACCGCAGACATCACCGCCGAGGACCGGGGCCCGACCCCGATGATGGCGCAATATATCGAGATTAAAGGTGCGAACCCGGATTCGCTCCTGTTTTATCGCATGGGCGATTTTTATGAGTTGTTTTTTGAAGATGCGGAAATTGCCTCGCGGACGTTAGGTATTGTGCTGACCAAACGCGGCAAGCATCAGGGGGCGGATATCCCGATGTGCGGCGTGCCGGTGGAGCGTGCCGATGAATATCTCCAGCGCTTGATCGCGGGCGGCCATCGCGTTGCCGTCTGCGAGCAGATGGAAGACCCGGCGGAAGCCAAAAAGCGCGGGCCTAAATCGGTCGTCCGTCGTGATGTGACCCGTCTCGTCACCCCCGGCACGATTACCGAAGAGCGGCTGCTTGATCCGGCGCGGGCTAATTTGCTGGTGGCGATCGCGCGTGCCCGGCAAGAAGACGGCGCTTGGCGTTATGGTTTGGCGTCGGCTGATATTTCAACCGGGCGGTTTCGGGTCACGGAGGTAGAGGAAGGCTCGCTTCTGGCTGAAATTGCGCGTCTTGAACCGCGTGAAATTCTGCTGCCCGATAGTTTGATTGATGAACCTGGGCCGTTAAAAACGCTCTATCGCGACATGCCCGGTACGGTGACGCCGATGGCGCGCGACGGGTTTGATGCCGCATCCGCCGAGCGCCGTTTGCAGGCGTTTTTTGGCGTCGCCTCGCTTTCAGGCTTTGGCGCGTTTTCAAAGGCCGAGCTTTCGGCAGCGGCAGCGATTGCGGCCTATGTCGTGCGCACCCAATTGGGCGTCCGCCCGCCTTTATCGCCGCCCGTGCGCGAGGCCAATCATGGCACGATGCAGATTGATGCCGCGACGCGGGCTAATCTTGAACTTACCCGCACGCTATCAGGCGAGCGGCGCGGTAGCCTATTAGACGCGATTGATTACACCGTTACGCCCCCCGGCGCGCGGCTTCTGGCGGAACGCATCGCCGGGCCTTTGACCGATCCCGATGCGATCCGTGCGCGGCATGATTCCGTTGCATTTTTTCTGGATCGACGGGGTTTGCGCACGGAGCTCCGCGCGGCGTTGAAATCTGCTCCTGATATGGCGCGGGCGATGTCGCGGCTTGCGATGGAGCGCGGTGGTCCGCGGGATTTGGCGGCCTTACGCGATGCGTTTCATCTCGCGAGCGCAGTCGCAAGGCGCATCATTGGGAATGAGGAGGCGACAGTTGAAATCCGCTCTGCCTGTCAAGCGCTTGAAGCATTGAGCGCTGAAACGGCCCCGCTGCTCGGTCGCGCGCTGGACGATGATTTGCCGCTGAATAAACGCGATGGCGGGTTTATCCGTTCAGGCTTTTCGCCCGAGCTCGATGAGGTGCGGGGTTTGCGCGACGAAAGCCGCCGCGTGATCGCCTCCATGCAGGCGGGTTATATGGAGCAAACCGGTGCGCGAACTTTGCGCATCAAGCATAATAACTTCTTGGGTTATTTTATTGAGGTGCCGCAAGCCGCGGGCGAGCAATTGATGCAACCCCCGCAGTCGTTGGCGTTTATCCACCGCCAAACCATGCAAGGCGCAATGCGGTTTTCGACCGTCGAATTGGCCGATCTCGATAGCCGCATTGCCTCCGCAGGCGACAAAGCCCTAGCGATTGAACTCGCGCTCTTTACCGAGCTTGCTGCCGATATCTTGGCGCAGATGGACGCCATTAAAAATGCCGCCGATGCACTGGCCGTGATGGATGTCTCGGCCGCCTTTGCCGAATTGGCCGATGATCTTGGCCATGTGCGGCCGGAAATGGGGACTGGCCTTGCGTTTACCATTGAGGGCGGCAGACATCCCGTGGTGGAGGCCGCGCTCAAGCGGAATGGCGAGGCGTTTGTTGCCAATGATACGAAATTATCACCGCCGGATGGTGACGATTCGGGCCGCATTCAAATCATCACCGGCCCCAATATGGCGGGTAAATCGACCTATCTGCGCCAAAACGCGTTGATTGCCGTTCTGGCCCAAGCAGGCGCCTATGTGCCCGCCAAACGCGCCCATATAGGCATTGTTGACCGCCTGTTCTCGCGCGTGGGTGCGGCGGATGATTTGGCGCGTGGCCGCTCGACCTTTATGGTGGAGATGATTGAGACGGCGGCTATTCTCAACCAAGCCAGCGAACGCTCGCTCGTGATTTTGGACGAGATTGGACGCGGCACCGCCACTTTTGACGGGCTTTCGATTGCTTGGGCAACGGTTGAACATCTCCATGAGGGCAATCGCTGCCGCGCTTTGTTTGCGACCCATTTTCACGAATTAACCGCGCTCACGAAACGGCTCAACCGGCTGGCCAATGCCACCATGCGCGTGACCGATCACCATGGCGAAGTGATCTTTTTACACGAAGTGGTACCCGGCACCGCCGACCGCTCCTATGGCATCCAAGTCGCCCGCTTGGCAGGCCTGCCCCGTTCTGTGATCGAACGCGCCACCACCATTTTGGCCGAACTTGAAGCCTCGGACCGGCAAGCACCGGTGGCACGAATGATTGACGATTTGCCGCTGTTCTCCGCCTTGATGACGCCGGTTCAAATGCCACTTGCCGTTACGTCAAAACCTGATTTACTGCGGGAAGAATTAACGGCTATCCACCCTGACGAGATGACCCCGCGCGAGGCGTTGGAGGTGTTGTATCGGCTGAAGGGGGTAGCAAAACTGGGGTAAGGGGAAGGCGATGGACGAAAAAACTACAACACTCGATGCGACGCCGAACCCGTCACAACCGCCAATGGCGCGTGACCTTTCCTTTGAATTTCGCGGACGCGCAGGGGAATATTTCGGCATTTGGATCGTCAACGTCCTTTTATCGATCATCACGATCGGCATTTACTCGGCTTGGGCTAAAGTGAGGCGTTTGCGCTATTTTTACGGCAATACCTGGCTCGACGGGCATAATTTCGAATATCACGCCAAACCGAAGCAGATATTGATCGGGCGTTTGATCGTTTTTGGAGTGCTTGCCGCCTATAATATTTTGTTGCATTTTTCGCCATATTTCAGTGGCTTAAGCCTTATGTTCCTTTTCGCCTTCCCTTGGATCATCAATAAAACAATCGCATTTAATGCGCGGATGACGAGTTACCGCAATGTGCGATTTGGTTTCCAAGGGTCGTACTGGCGGGCTTTTCGAATCTTTATTTTATTGCCCTTATTGATGATTATAACGCTCGGCCTTCTCACGCCACTTTATACACGTGCCACGTCGCGTTATGTTTATGGTCATTTACGATATGGAACAGCTCAGTTTGAGACAAAAATTCCGCTAGGCGCTCTGTACGTTAATTTTACGTTTTCGGTTGGTATGTTCTTGGCTTTATCAGCCATGATCGTAGGCCTTCCGGCGGGGGTGGCTTTCCTCCAAGACATTGATGTCAACGAATTGTCGGAATACCTCCATTCCGTTTCATTTTTAATTTTCGTTGGGCTTTATGGTGCTCTGTTTTTAAGCGCCCTCTTTTATAGTGCTGGAACCCGCAATATTATCTTTAACGGGTTGACGCTTGATGGAACCCATCGCTTTCGCTCGTCGCTCCATCGCCTTGGCTATTGTTGGCTTGTTTTCTCAAATCTCGTTGTGACGCTGCTCACGCTCTTTTTGATGCGCCCTTGGGCCGCCATTCGCTCATGGCGGTATATGACCGAACGAACGAGCATGATGGCAGTAAGCGATCTTGGCGAATTTGCGGGACAGGCAGGAGGCGAAGGGAATGTGGTCGCGGCCGAATATGCCGATATTGAGTGGGTGAGCATTGGACTCTAACGCGGTTCCTGGCCGTTACTTCTTGGCGGATTCGTCGCATTTTTTTGCCGCGTCGCTGTCGCGCGATGCGCAGGGTATCGCGCTAAAGGTTGAGAGTTTTATCGATCCGCTGAGGCCAATCGTCTTTGAGCGCTCCCAGCCTTTGGCAAGATTGCCCACCAAACTCACCTTTCCGGATGGAAGCGTATTTGAAGTATTCTCCGACGAGGGTCTTCTTTCCATTTTGGGCGAACCGCCCGGATTTTTCGATGGGTTGAAGCGGTATGAACGCAGCACCAAATCGATTCTTCTCGCTGTTTTCGTGACGATTGCGGTTACGCTTGGATTTTGGCGCTGGGGAATTCCGGCATCGGCCATGGTCACCGCTTGGGCTACGCCGCCAATCCTCACGCAAGCGATGGATTTCGGTACACTTAAGACGCTTGATCAATCGCTCCTATCGGTTTCAAAATTAAGCGCCAACCAACAATCGAAGATCACGACTGATTTTGAACGCTTGGTGACCCTATCCGGCCTACCAAGCGACCGTCTCACGATTGTGTTTCGCGATGCCCCCAGCATTGGCCCCAATGCGTTGACGCTCCCCGGGGGCACCATCCTTCTCACCGATCAATTGGTAGCGCTTTCGCGCAGCGCCGATGAAGTGGCTGGCGTTCTGGCCCATGAGATTGGTCACGTCTCCCACCGCCATTCGTTGCGGCTGATCTATCAAGCGCTCGGGATCAGTTTCTTTATCACCATGGTGAGCGGCGATCCGGGCAGTATGATCGACAGCGTTGTCCAGCAGGCAAGCGCCTTGCAAAGCCTCTCTTATACCCGCGAATTCGAGCGCGAAGCGGATCACGAGAGTGTTGAACTCATGCATCGCCTCGGGCGCGATCCGTTAGCATTCCTCACATTGCTTGAACGCATTGATCAACAAAAACAATTCAGCGGAGAAACCTCATTTCTTTCGACCCATCCGGGCGTCGATGAAAGGCGGGCTGAAATCCTCCAACGTCTAAACGATCTTCTTCGAACGAACTGAATAAACACCCTCGATCTGCTCACACCTGTCACATGTGACAGGGTACATCGCATTTTTACGAGATAGATTGGTCACCCTAGAAAACTTTCTTGGGACGATCCTTGCTATGAAGCCTAATCTGCTTTTCGGTTTACTCGCCTTCCTCGTTCTATGCCCTGTTGCAGCCCGTGCTGACGAAGCAAAACCGGTTGACCGCATAGCCTTAGCTCGATCAATCAAAGATCTGACCGGTAAGCATGATACGATGCGGGGTATTACCTGGTACAAACATGCGGCCGCACCAAAATACGATAATACCAATACTTTTTATCTCTATTTCGGTATAACCAATGATCAGATGCTGACGCCCCTACGTCTAAAAATCACCTATTCCAGCGGCTCTTGGCTGTTTGTTCAAAGCGTTTGGGGGAAAGCCGATGGTAAAAAAATTGACCTGCCGCAGGTGAGCGAAACGATCATGGGATGGGAGCGCGACAATAGCGGCGGGAAAATTTGGGAGTGGTCGGACGCTTCCGTCGAAACAGCAGCCGAAATTGCGGCTGTTCGACAGATTTCGACCTCGAAAGAAACCATTGTGCGGTTTGAGGGGCGACAATATTACGGCGACCGTACGCTGACGGCTGCGCAACTTCTTGCGCTACGCGAAACGATTTCCGCCTATCAGCTCATTTCAGCAAAGCCTTGGCAATGATGTGTCCAAAATTGGGGCCACGATGGTAGCCCGCGTATCTACCGTTGCGTTTGAAGGCATTGAGGCCAAGCCTGTGGATGTGCAGGCGCAATTTATGATCGGCAAGGTGCTGTTCAATATTGTGGGCTTGCCCGACAAAGCGGTCGGTGAATCCCGCGAGCGGGTGCGAGCCGCCCTTGTCGCCTCGGGCTTAGCGCTGCCTGCGAAGCGGATTACCGTTAATCTGGCGCCTGCCGATATGCCGAAAGAGGGAAGCCATTTTGATTTACCCATTGCGCTGGCTTTGATGGCGGCGATTGGGGCGATTCCACCAGATGCGCTTGAAGGCTTCACCGTTTTGGGCGAATTGGGGCTCGATGGCTCGATCTCGCCGGTGGCTGGGGTATTACCCGCCGCGATTGCTGCAAATATGCGCGGCCATGGGTTGATTTGCCCGCAGGCGTCAGGCTCGGAGGCGGCTTGGGCGTCTCGTGACATTGAGATCATCGCGCCGCGTTCGCTCATTCAATTGGCCAATCATTTCAAGGGTACCCAGGTTTTGAGCCGCCCCGAGCCAGCGATCAGGGGCGAGGGCGCACCATTGCCCGATTTGGCTGATATTAAGGGGCAAGAGACCGCGCGGCGGGTGTTGGAGATTGCGGCGGCGGGCGGGCACAACATGTTGTTCTCTGGCCCACCCGGCGCGGGCAAATCCATGCTGGCGGCAAGGCTGCCTTCGATTTTACCTCCTTTGGGACCAAGGGAGCTTTTGGAAGTCTCGATGATCCAATCGGTGGCCGGTGCCTTGGCAGGGGGCGAGTTGACGAACCGGCGGCCGTTCCGTGCGCCGCATCACTCCGCCTCAATGGCGGCCCTTGTTGGCGGCGGCGTTCATGCGCGACCCGGCGAGGTTTCGCTAGCGCACAATGGCGTGTTGTTTCTGGACGAGTTGCCAGAATTCCAACCCCAAGCCCTCGATAGCTTGAGGCAACCGCTTGAAACCGGCGAAGTGATCATCGCGCGCGCCAATCATCGCGTCACCTATCCAGCTCGGTTCCAACTGGTCGCGGCGATGAACCCCTGTCGCTGTGGTCGCGCTACCGAGCCGGGTTTTGCGTGCAAAAAGGCGCCGAATGCCACCTGCATGGCGCGGTATCAGGCACGGATTTCGGGACCGTTTCTGGACCGGATTGATCTTGTGATCGAGGTGCCGGCGGTGACGGCCGCTGATCTCATGGCTCCGGGCGCTTCCGAGGCCTCAACCCATGTCGCACGACGCGTTGCGCGTGCTCGAACGATTCAAACCCAGCGCTATGAGCAGATGGGTTTGGTTGATATCACCTGCAATGCCGCC
>CANCAR010000007.1 GCA_947374125.1 Hyphomicrobiales bacterium
ACCGGCTCACCCGCAAGAACGAACTGACCGAGACTTACGCTGATCCGGTCCATCCCCGCAAGTAAGATATAGTAGCCTCCACCGGCATTCAGGATCAAGAGTTGACCATACGTCCGGAAAGGGCCGGCGAACGATACCCATCCGTCGGATGGTGCGGAGACGATCGCGTTGGCCCGTGTGGTAAGCGTTACACCTTTGGTGAGGGCACCAACGGCATCGCGTTTGTTAAATTCGGTGACAATCAAGCCGTTAACGGGCTGCGGCAAAAGGCCCTTAAGTTCACTAAACGATACTTTTGGCGCGAGCCGCGACGGGTCGCGAAAGGCTAAAGCGGCATAGCGGCTGCGCGCGTCCTTGGACGCGGGATCGGTCGCGGCTTTGGCGTCCTCTTCGTTGCGAGCAAAGACGGAATTGGCGTCCTTAGCCGCCTTGGAAACGCTACCTATTTCGCCCTCAACTCGGCCAATCAGATCTTTGAGGGTTTGACTCTTGGTTGCCAAAAGGGCCGCTTGCGCCGATTGCTCGTTGGCTTTACTTTCTGCTCCGGCAATGTCTTTTTGCCGTGCATCGACGAGAAGCGCGATATCCTGCCGGTCGCGCACGAGGCTGGCGACGTCTTTGGCAAGCCCGTCACGCTCGGCTGACGCCGTTTGACGGATCCGTTCAATCGCGGAAAGATCAGCCACCAAGGCATCCGTTTCGCTTTTTAAATCTGGCACGACCGAGCCGAGTAAGATGCTGCTGCGCACGGTATCCAAGACCGAATCAGGATCGGCCAAGAGCAAAGGCGGTGGGGTTCCACCGACCCGTTGGAGTGCGGCCAAAACATCGGTGACCACCGCTTTACGCTTCTCAAGTGACAAGCGCGCCTTTGCCTCTGACGCGGTCAATGTGACGAGCCGCTCTTCAACGCTTCCGATTCGCAATTCGGTTGCCCGGATTCGGTCCGCTGTTTCGATCAGGCGTTGATTAAGGCGCGCGCGATCGGACCGGAGGGTATCGATTTCGATCGCGAGCTTGGCTCGGTCAGCCGCTCCATTGGCCAGAAGTAACTCGGTTTCTTCCAATTCGAGCTTGCGAGCGGCAGCGTCCGTGGCTGTGCTTTGCTTCGACGGCGTCGAAACGGGGGTTTGGGTTTGTGCCTGAACCGCGCCGTACAGCGCTGCCAAGGCTAGGAACATCCAGACCCGTAAGACTATGCGATAAAAAGACCTGTTCAGCATCTGTCTGGTTCACGCCCGGTGATAGGGATGGCCTGCCAGAAGGGTCATGGCACGATAGAGTTGCTCAGATAAGACGATTCGCGCAATCTGGTGCGGTAGTGTCATTGCCCCAAAGGCTAAGGTCATCTGGGCTGATTTGACAATTGAGGCTTCAAGCCCGTCAGCGCCACCGATCACATAAAACAGGTTGCGCGTGCCCGAATCGCGCCAGCCTTCGTTAAGCCGGGCAAAGGCATCGCTTTTGGGTGAAAGGCCGGTTTCATCGAGCGCGACCATCATCCCGCCTTCGATCCGGCTCGTGAGGTTTCGGGCCTCTTCGAGCTTGCGGTCGGCAGATCGAGAGGCCCGGCTTTCAGGTAATTCGACGACCTCGAAACCGGTTACGCCTAAGCCTTTGCCGAGATCGCGCGACCGCTCAAGATAGCGCGCGACCAGCGTACGTTCTGGCCCCTCTTTCAGGCGGCCAACGGCAAGGATCGTAATCTTCACCGCGTTCTTGTCAGTACGCGGTTCGCTCGGCAGGGCGATCGGCGCTCCACATCTTCTCAAGATTGTAGAAACTACGAACTTCGGGCCGAAAGACGTGCAAGATCACATCGCCCGCGTCGATCAAAACCCAGTCACAATGCGGCTGGCCTTCGACGCGGATGCCGGTGTGCCCATGTTTCTTGAGCATCTCAATCACCTGATCAGCAATCGCGCCGACATGACGATTGACACGACCCGTGGTGATCACCATCGCGTCGGCAAGCGTTGTCTTTCCAGCAAGATCAATCGTGACCGTTTGTTCAGCTTTAGCATCCTCAAGCGCTTCGAGAATGCTAGACAGCATGTCGCTCCGTTCGGCCGGTAGTGCGGCGAGGGCGGAGGGCCGAGACTTCATTGTCTCGGCGCGCGAAACCTGTTGTGTCAGTGTCGTCACCTTAGCGGTTCAATCCCATCATTAGGATATAGTCATCATGCCTGATCCAGCCGTGATTTTCAACCTAATCCTGATTCGATGACGGTTTATGACCATGGCGCAACAAAGTGGAGGAGAGCCGTGAACGCCTGCCATGAAAGAAAATCCAGCCCGGCTTACGCTTTAATGCAAGCACTCTTGCCCGATGTTCCGGCAGACGTGATGCTGAAAGCGCTAAGGCGGAGGGTGAACGCGCGGAGGCAAGCGTCGAACCCGGGCGGTCGAAGACCGCAATTGGCATCAATTTAGCGATATCCTGCCAACGGGCCCAACGGTGAAAACCGGTTAGATTGTCTGCCCCCATCAGCCAGACAAAATGTACGGCTGGATTTCGGCGTTTGAGCCAAGCGAGGGTGTCATAGGTATAGCGGGTACCAATCGCATCCTCGATCAAGGTAACGTGGATTTTTGGGTGATCGGCAACCTTTTCAGCCAGCGCTTTACGCTCAGAAGATGTTGGCAGTGCCGCGTTATCCTTGAGCGGATTACCGGGTGTCACCAGCCACCAGACGCGATCAAGCCCCAACCGTTTCATCGCGATCAGACTAATCATGCGGTGTGCGGCATGGGGCGGATTAAACGAACCGCCCAATAGACCTATTCGCATTCCCGGCGCGTGAGGCGGGAGTGGAGGTGCTGGAGCTGGGGAGTGCGTTCGTTTCATGCGCAATTTTTCAATCGGTACCAGCAAATTGAAGGTCATAGAGCCGCGCATAAACGCCGTTTTGGGCCACCAACTCTTTGTGGGTGCCCCGCTCGACGATGCGTCCGTGGTCCAGCACATAAATCGAATTTGCGTTGGCAACAGTTGCAAGACGATGCGCGATGATCAGCGTCGTCCGCCCCTTCATGAGCCGCGATAGCGCTTCTTGGATTGCCGCATCCGATTCAGCATCGAGCGCAGAGGTTGGCTCATCGAGCAATAAAATAGGCGCATTGCGCAAGAAGGCGCGGGCAATGGCGATGCGCTGGCGCTGCCCGCCGGATAATTTGCCGCCAAATTCGCCGACCCGCGTCGCGTAGCCATCTGGCAGGGTGATAATGAACTCGTGGGCCGCTGCGAGGCGCGCGGCTTCCATCATGTCCGCCTCTGTCGCCCCCGGACGACCGCGTAGGATGTTTTCAGCAATCGTACCCTCGAACAGAAAGACGTCCTGGCTCACCAGTGAGATATGATCGTAAAGCGAGGCGGAGGTCACGTCCGATATCGACTGCCCGTCTATCATGACCCTGCCCGATTGGGGCGACCAGAACCGCATGACCACATTGAAGATGCTGGATTTCCCACTGCCGGATAGCCCAACGAGCGCCGTGATTTCGCCGCCTTTTGCAACGAGATCGACATCGTGCAGAACCGGCTTTTCGGCGTCATAGCCAAACGAGACGGAGGCGAGTTGAACCTCGCCCTTCGCCACGCGAAGCGGTCTGGCGTCGACGGGCTCTGGTGTCGAGGGCGGGAGATCAACAAGCTCATACAGCATCCGGACGCCAACGGCTGAGGCGGCGAGCGATACATGTAGCCGAGCCAGACGCCGCGCAGGCTCTGTCATCATCAAAAGCGCGGTGATAAAAGCAAAAAATTCGCCCGGCGTTGCCCCGTCGTTAATAACCCGCCAGCCGCCGTAGAAGATAACGCTCGAGACGGCGATGCCGCCAAGCGTATCAATCAGAGGCACTGTGACGGCCTGCACGCCCACCATTCGATTGGCGAGCTTTTCGACTGCGCCAACGGAGCCGGCCATCCGCTCGCGCATCGCATCCTCGAGTTTGAAGGATTTGATCACCCGGATACCGTGAATGGCTTCCTGAATGGTGGCGACCGTCGCGGCAATCGAGCGTACTTCGCTGCCAAAGAGCTTTCTGACCCGCCGCAACAACTGGGTAACAACGCCAAACAGTACCGGAAGACCGATCAGCGCGATGCAGGTAAGCACGATATCTTGCGATATCATCACGAAAAGTAGGCCAACGACGGTCAGGAGATCGCGGCCAAGCGATGTTGCGATCAGATTAAGCGCCGAACTTGCGGCCTGAGCATTATAGGTGATGCGCGTCACAAGGTCGGACGAGGGGCTGTTTTGGAAGAACGGCATGCCTTGGGCAATGATTGCGTTAAAAATCTTGCGTTGGGTTAATGCAATGATGGCGTTGCCGATCCGGGCAAGGATGACTTCCTGACCATAAGAGGCCAAACCTTTTAGAATATAGATTCCCGCAACGCTGCCGCAGATCAGCACCATCATCGCCGGATCACGGTCGATAAAGACCTTGTTGACGAGATCACGCATGATCCACGCGCTGAATCCGGTTGCCGCAGCAACCACCGCCATACAGCCAATCGCCAGAATATAGCGTGGGATATAGGCGCGCATATTCTCGGCAACAAGGCGTTTTAAAATGCCAAAATCGCTCATAACTGCAGAAAGAGGGCGGCTATCTGACATAATAGACTATTTTTCCGATCACACTTCGTTTAGCCGCCGCCGCAACCCGGCTTGGAGTCCGGTGGAATATAGACGATACTGCCGGGCCAACCTGATGGCGCTATCCCGAAAATGGTGTTCACCCGGATCGGTACGGCGCTGGCCATACAGGCTTTGGGAAACTTTGAGACAATCGGAATACCACCATCCAAAACAACGGCAACACCGCCGGTCGCCGCGCATTTTGCGACCCGTTCCGGCGTTGGCCATCCCCCAGCCGTAATGTCGACGATATCCGGTCGGGACGTCAACCAGAGAACGGGTGATGTTCCGACTTTGCTCTCGTCCGTTACGACACACGACAGACGCTCTTTCGAATGCTCCCCCCAGAAGGATGATACCGCTTTGCTGAGCGGCTGAGTATTGGCAAGATAGGACTCCATCGGTCGGTCGATCAGTTCGCCGGCAAAAAGATAGGCCCAATAGAGCATAAGTATACCAAAAGACGTCAGCACTGCCGTCCGAGCGTTGGCTTTGGGTAAAAGACCATCGGTATTCGAACCAGCCGGATACAGAAGTGCAAGACCCACCACCGTTGAGGGGGCAAGCGGCAACAGCCAAAGCGCCTTGATAAATTGCCCCGTGACGATGGATGCGAGAACAACGGCGGCAAGGGGGGCAAAAAACATGGCTTTGCCAATCCATTGCGTGTTCGGCCTTGAGGCTTCTTGATCCAATCCGCCTTTGCGGCGGTCCCGCGTGAGGCGAAGCAAGAGGCTTGGTGCCAAAAAGATAGCGATACCGCCCCAAATCAACCCCCAAAGGCTTGAGAGTACTGAGGCAAGGCCCTCGACCGGGGCCGATTCGACGGCTCGAACCATGCTGCTCCAGCCGTGGTTTTGGAGCCACAGAAGGTGCGGCAGAAAGATAAGGGTGGCGATGAGAACGGAAAGATAGGCGGCTTTGCTTTTCCAGACTAGCCGAAAACCCGGTAATGAGAGGCTCAAAACAAGCAAAGGCACGACGGCAAAGATAATCTCGTATTTTGTGATCGCACCAAGACCAACCGCTAATCCGAGCCCAATGGCGTCAACGATCCTTCGTTTATCGAGCAAGCGGAGGCCGAATAAAAGCGTGGCCGCACAAAAGGGGATCAGGATCGAGTTGTGGTTGATTTGGATCGCGTAAAAAGTTGAAACGGGCGAAATCAATAAAAGCGCGGCGGAAAACGCCGCCGTTGAGCGCGAGGCATGGTCGCGCACGAGCCGCCAGACAAAAAAAGCTGCGATAAAGCTGAGCAGTTGGCTCATCAGCAAGATGCTCAGAATTGACCATGGCCCAGGCCACAACGCGGCATCCAGAACCCATGAGGCGAGCGGCGGGTGTTTGGTATAACCCAGCGCAAAACTCCGTGCCCAATAGGCGGCCTCCAGCGTATCGGTGTGAAGATTGCCAAATGTTAATCCCGGCAACACGGCCCAAAAGAGGACGCCTGCAAGCATCAGAGGCCATAGATCGACGATGAAATATCGGCTGAGACGACCTGAACGATCCATGTCCATCAAGTCGATGCTTCCGCTAAGAGCTTGTTCGAGCTGGTTTCAATGGCCTCCTGCACGCGCGCAAAAAACACATTGCGTTCAAGGCCGGGCATAATGGGTGGCAGGATATCGACAATAATGGTTCCTGGTTTGAGCCGTAGCGAACGACGTGGCCAATAGACACCCGAATTCAGCCCAATCGGCAGACAGGGGACATTAAGCCCCTCATAAAGCTTGGCGATGCCAAATTTGTAAGCGGGCTCGGCACCGGGGGCACGACGGGTACCCTCGGGAAAGACGAGAATCTGGCGACCGCCATCGGCATGGATTTCACGATTAGCGGCGCGGGTCAGTTTGACCAGTGCACGTGCGCCATCTTTCCGGTTAATCGGCACATTCCGCATTTTGTGAATGAACCATCCAAAAAGCGGAATAAAGGCGAGTTCACGCTTCAAAATAAAGCAGGGATCATCGAAGAGACCGAGCAGCATAAAGGTTTCCCAAAGGGATTGATGCTTGGCTGCAACCAGTAAAGGACCTTTAGGGATATGATGGCGGCCACGAAACTCGACACGAATGCCGCCGACGATCCGGCACAACACTATGAAATAATGCCCCCAAGTGCGGGCGAGAAGCGTCATGACGGGACGCGGCAGAACGAGCGCAATAAGGCCCACGAGCATAAAGGCAATGAGGCTCACATAGAGCGCAACCATCATTAAAAGCGCCCGTAGCGACATTCTCGACCTTCATCTTCAAGCGAAACGCCGCGAAGGCTTCCGCATTTGGTAGCGTTATGGCTCGTTCGTGAGGCGTTTTGTAACCTAACTCGCCGCAATTCGCGAGCCTGTTATCACCATACCAGATCAAAAAACCAGAGTGGCTTTCAGGCCAGTCTACCAATGGTTCGGTGGACGGTCATGCGCGAGGCTATTCCTGCGATTAGGCCGACCAGTGCTACCACGACCATCGTGGCTCCAACAATTTGCAGGCCGGGAAACGCCAATTCGGAAAGACTTGCTCCCTCTAAGAGACCAGCGGATAATCTACCCGTCAGGTGGATTGTGATGAGAACAACAATCGCAGCAGCACCTCCGATGAGGCCGCCCCGCACACCCAAAATGGCGAAATGGCTTTGAAATTGCCCGGCAATATAATGGTCATCGGCCCCGATAAAATGTAGCACTTCGATGATTTCGCGATTTCCCGCCATCGCGCCCCGTGTTGCAAATACAATCGCTAGGCCCGTAGCTGCGAGCACCAAGACCAAAGCGGAGAGCGATGCGATGAGAAATAGGTCGGAAATTCGACCTAAACGCTTGGTCCATGATCGATGGTCGTCGAGGGTAGCCCCCGGAACTGTCTCTGCTATCGTTTTACCGAGGGCCGCAAGATCGGGCGGCGCTGCCGTATCAAGTCTTACCGCAATCAACCGGGGAATGGGGAGACTTTCGATGCTCGAGGCCGGTCCGAGCCAAGGTTCGAGCAATTTTGCCGATTCGTCGCGCGAGAACACTTTGACGGATGTAACGCCCGATGTGCCGCGCAAAATATCCGTTGCCTTGACGATATCGGCTTCGATGGAGCGCGATCCTTGTGGCTTTATTTGAACCGTCACTTCGGACGCCATCATCACTTGCCAATGCGCCGCTGTGCCCGCCGCAAATTGGGCTGCCCCTAACGTCAACGCGGCCAGAAAGGTCATGATGGCTACAACGGAGACGAGCGCGCGATCAGTTACTTTGTCGGCGGCTACCAGTGGATCGCGTTTGAACAGCGGGATCGACCAGAGGAAGGCGAATAAAGAGGGGCGGTGTTGGTCGCTTCTGTCAGTCATGGTTGACCTCGACTTCCAGACGTCGATCGGCCAACACCAGCCGCCGCGCACCTTCGATCTGATCCATGAGAGAGAGATCATGCGTAGCAATCAGGATCGCGGTACCCGAACGGTTCATCTCGACAAACAGCCTGAGCAACCGACGAGCAAGGGAGGGATCGACATTGCCGGTGGGCTCATCCGCCAAAAGCAATTCAGGCTGGGCTACTAAGGCGCGTGCAATCGAGGCGCGTTGTTTTTCACCCCCTGACAGAACGGCGGGCTTGGCATGCATCAAAGCACCGAGGCCTACCCAACTTAAAAGTTCGGTTACTTCGGCGCGATAGGTGGCTTCTTCCCGCCCCTGAACCTTTAGAGGAAGGGCTACGTTTTCATAGGTTGTGAGATGATCGAGCAGGCGAAAATCTTGAAAAACAATACCCATCCGGCGGCGAAGCGCGGTGAGCCCCTCCTTGTTGAGTTGAGCCGTATCTTGGCCAAACAGCGCAATCATTCCCCTTGTCGGCTTCAGCGCCTGCATGATGAGCCGCAACAAGGTCGTCTTTCCCGTACCTGACGCGCCGGTCAGAAACTGGAAGGACTGGGGCTCAATGGCAAAACTCACATCCGTCAGCGTTTCGGCTCCGACGCCGTAACGCAGACCGACATTTTCAAAACGGACGAGCTCGCCTAAGGGTCGATTCGAAAAAGCCTGCAAGGATCATTCAATCTTCTTTAAGGTCGCGGGTGCATGATCTGTTTTGAAAGCAAAACCGACCCTGCCGCAAGAGCATATCTGATTCGCCATGCTGATCGTTTGTCCAAATTGTTCCCGTTCTTATTTGGTCCGCGCCGCCGAAATTGGTCGGGCTGGCCGGTTGGTGCGGTGTAGCACCTGTCAAACCTCCTGGCGGCCTGATATCGCCGAGCTGAGCGCGGAAGAGGTTACCGTCCCATTCGACCCCATTACGGAACAAGATGTTCAGCGCGGTGATCCCTTAACTCAACAGACGTCGAAGCGGCGAACCCGCCGTTTTGTCGCTTTTGGTGCAATCGCTGCTACAATGGCGGGTTTTGCCCTGCTTCTTGGCAGCGGAAAAGCGGATGGGCTTGTTGGACGCGCGATGGGATGGATTGACGCGATGATCCCGGGTAGCGCGCTTGCCGGTCTCTCCTTCGACAAGATACGGACGAGGATTGCAACCGAGAACGGTGAAACGGCGCTCGTGATTGAAGGTGAGATCACCTCTGATTCGGAACGCCCGAAAATTTTGCCCGAGCTCCAGTTCACGATGCGCGATGGAACGGAAAGCACGATTTTTCAGTGGATGATACCGGCTCCAGCCCCAACAATCGTTAAAGGTGAGGCTATCCCCTTCAAGGCAAGGCTTGCCTCTCCGCCCCGGGACGGTAAAGACATAACCATCCGCTTTTCTGGTGCCTGAACTTACAGGGTGCGGGAGAGCATCGCTTCCCGCTGACTGGAAAACCAAATGGTTCAGGAAAGACGAGTTCGCGTTCTGATCGACGAAGAGAAGATCGCACGTCGCAATCAAGAAATCGCTGTTGAAATTGCCAAGCGCGAGCCGAAGCAGCTTTTGGTCGTCGCTATCTTGAAGGGCAGCTTTATGTTCGCCGCCGACCTCATGCGCGCGTTGCACCATGCAGGGCTGATGCCGCAGGTCGAATTTATGCATCTGTCGAGCTACCGCGATGCGACCGTGTCCTCCGGCCAAGTTGTGATCCTGAAAGATATTGAAAGCGACGTGAAGGACCGTGACGTGCTTCTCATTGATGATATTTTGGAATCAGGCCGGACCATCGCCTTTGCCAAGGATTTACTGGCGGCGCGTGGTGCGCGGGTGATGACGTGTTGTTTGCTGGAGAAACCCGGGAAAAGCGCCGTGACGATCAAGGCGGATTATGTGGGTTTTACCTGCCCGGACCTCTTTGTGGTCGGTTACGGGATGGATGTTGCCCATTCCTATCGGCAATTGCCGTTTATAGGCGTTGTTGAAACGTAAGAAATTCAAGGTTTCCCGTTCGAGGGTAGCCAATGGTCGAGCAAGCCATCGAGCCATAGTTTGACGGCGTGATCGTACTGATACCAGCCTAGCCTATGGCGTTCGGGTGATTGCGCGCCTTTGTGGTTCATTTTTTCGAAGGCTCGAACCGTCCAACGACAGATCATCGCGTAGGTTACTTCGGGATGAAATTGCAGCCCAAAGATTCGCGTGCCGAGCGCAAAGGCCTGATTGGGAAAGGTACCCCCTTCGGCTAAAAGCGATGCCCCTTTCGGGAGATCAAAGCCTTCGCGGTGCCAATGATAGACGTTTTTTGGCCACTCGACGCCTACTTCTTTAGATAGCGTACGCCCAGCATCGGTCGGCGAGAGTTCGTAGTAGCCGATCTCGGTTTCTTCTTCCGGGTGCTTATACACCCGCGCGCCCATTACCCGGCAAAGCATCTGTGCGCCGAGGCAAAGCCCGATATAGGGGGCATCTGCTTTGGCAAAGCGTTCAATGCACCGCATTTCCTCAGAAATCCAAGGATAAGTATCATTAGCGCTCATCGGACCGCCGAAAACGACCATGCCGGTATGATCTATCGCTGTTTCAGGCAAAGGGTCGCCAAGGGGTGGGCGGCGAATATCAAGCTGATAGCCACGCTGGCGTAAGGCATAGCCCACTCGTCCTGGGGACGATTGCTCTTGATGCAAGACAATGAGGACAGGCTTTTTCAAGTCACACGCATGGGCTTATAAAGGATGATAACTATTTCTTTCACGAACCGGTTGAATCGTCGAGTATTATAACCGCCTTACCGTTACCCGCGGCCATAAACATCCTCAAGACGGACAATATCGTCCTCCCCGGTATAGCTGCCGACCTGCACCTCGATGATTTCGAGCGGTACTTTTCCGGGATTGGCTAAACGGTGCACCTCGCCGATCGGGATATAGGTACTCTCGTTCTCATGCAGCTCCATGATTTTTTGGCCAACCGTTACTTCAGCGGTGCCGGAGACCACGACCCAGTGCTCCGACCGGTGATGGTGCTTTTGCAAAGAGAGCCGTCCGCCCGGCTTGACCGTGATCCGCTTGACCTGGAACCGGCTGCCGACATCAATGCGTTGATAGGCACCCCACGGGCGATACATTTTGAGATGCTCGCTGGCCTCGCGCACGCCCTGCGATTTCATGTCTTCGACGAGTGCTTTGACATCGCCTGATGCCTCGCGGCTTGCCACGAAGACGGCGTCTCGGGTGGTGATAACGACCACATCATCGAGTCCAGCAACCGTGGTTAGGACGTCCTCTGAGTGGACGAGACTGCCGCTGGTTTCGAGCAACCGGACATTGCCGCTCAACCGATTGCCTTTTTCATCGCGCTCGGATGCCTCCCATAAGGCACCCCAGGTACCAATGTCGGACCAATCAAAGGCGGCTTTAACGACGGCAGCGTGTTTGGTTTTTTGCATCACCGCGTAGTCGATTGAGATTTTAGGCGCTTTCGCAAAAGCTTCCTCATTTAAGCGTAGCGCACCGAGATCCATGGTGTGGTTGGCTATCGCGTCACTGGCAGCGATTGCGATATCGGGCGCATAGGTCTCAATCTCCGTCAGCATGACATCCGGGCGGAACATGAAATTACCCGAGTTCCAAAGGCATCCGTCGGCGATCAACTCGCTTGCTTTGGCGGCATCCGGCTTTTCGAGGAACATTGCGACGTTACGCGCCTCGCCCTCCACCGCATCGCCGGGTTTAATATAACCGTAAGCGGTTGAGGGATGGGTGGGCACGATGCCAAAGGTTACAATGTGGCCAGCTTCAGCAGCTGGAATGGCTTTGCGGACGCTGGCGGCAAAACCCGCTAAATCGACAACGACATGATCTGCAGCCAGAACAAGGCCGATTGCTCCGGCGCGATACCGGTGAAGATAGACGGCTGCGGCTGCAATGGCCGCCGCCGAATCCCGAGGTATCGGCTCCATGACGATATCGACCGACACCCCCACATTGGCGGCCTGCTCCTCCGCTAGAAAGCGGAATTTTTCGTTTGTGACTACCACGGGTTTACCGAACAAGGTCGGATCGGCCACGCGTTTTAAGGTCGCCTGAAAGGTCGAAAGCTCGCCTAGCAAGGGCACAAATTGTTTGGGGAAACTATCGCGGGAAACCGGCCAAAGCCGTGTGCCGGATCCACCGCATAAAATGACAGGTACAATGGTCATGTTCAAAAACGCTCCAAATTCGCCAACGCGCTAGACTTTTTTGCACCCGCGCCGATGCGTAAGCTTTACAGTATAGCTAACGCCTGAGCCTTAATAAAATCCCATGCGTAAAATTACTTGCCCAATGGTGCCCACAATCCTTTTTTACGGCTGCCCTTTTAACGGCTGCCCTTTGATTAAGAATTGATTTACCATACGTCATATAACGGGCATAATCGAATTATCACAAAAAAGTTATAGACAATGTGGCAATTTCTTTGGTATCCAGACGGAACGGAAGATCCTTGGGCGACTTGGTACTGGCAGCAGGATGAAGATGTCCAGTCAAAACATGATAGTATCATTGCGTTTCTACGGGCGCGCGAAAGCCATCAATGGCGCCCGCCACAATGCAAGAAATTGGCAGGGCATGAAAAGCTTTTCGAGATCATTATTTCGACAAGAGTGGAGCACCGGTTACTCGGAACGTTTCGACCTAATAAACAGTTTTTAATCGTTCAACCGTGTACACACAAAGGACAAGTTTATACGCCAAAACGTGCGTTTGACCTTGCAATGAAGAAAATTTCGGAGATCGAAAATGGAGAAAAGACCGCCATTATCTGCTCGCCACCAGAATAGGCTCAGCCGCTTTTTAAGCAAAGATTATCGTGATGGTTTCCTTGAAACCGATGTCAAAGGCGGTATTGCCTATCAAATTCAAGCTTTGCGGGAAAAGAGTGGCCTTAGTCAGGCGGCCTTTGCCGAGAAGACCGGCAAAAAGCAGAGCGTGATATCCCGGCTTGAGGATACGGAATATGGCGGGGTGAACGTCAACACGCTGCTTGAGATTGCCAAAGCACTGGATATCGGACTCCAAGTGCGGTTTTGCGATTATATCGATGTGCTAAAGCGCGATATTAGTCCGGCGGGGATGAAGGTCGATACGATTTTCGAGACGATGGAGAAGCTCGAGAAGAAAGCGAAAGCGTCCGATTTGGCTGCGGAATAGCAAAGGCCGAAAATCCCTGCGCAAACGGATCGAATGTCGCGCAGGGCTTTATTTCAAGTTAAAGCGGAACTATTACCTCCGCTTGTTCTGCCGGTTGGCGATCAAATCATCCACGACCGTCGGATCATTCAACGTCGAGGTGTCTCCAAGGCTGCCGAAATCATCCTCTGCGATCTTACGTAAAATGCGGCGCATAATTTTTCCCGAGCGTGTTTTGGGCAGGCCGGGGGCGAATTGGATCAAATCGGGCGAGGCGATGGGGCCGATTTCCTTACGGACCCAGCCAACAAGCTCTTTGCGTAAAGCCTCAGTCGGTTCGGTGCCGGTCATTAGAGTGACATAGGCATAGATGCCTTGCCCTTTAATGTCGTGTGGATAGCCTACAACGGCGGCTTCCGACACTTTTTCATGGGCGACGAGCGCGCTCTCAACTTCCGCCGTACCCATCCGGTGGCCGGAGACGTTGATCACGTCATCGACACGACCGGTGATCCAGTAATAGCCGTCCTCATCACGGCGGCAGCCGTCGCCGGTGAAGTATTTGTTCGGGTAGGTCGCGAAATAGGTCTCCATGAAGCGCTTATGGTCGCCATAGACCGTACGCATCTGGCCGGGCCATGAATCAGTTATCACCAGATTGCCGGAACACGCACCTTCCAGCACCTTGCCGTCGGCATCCACGATTTCGGGTTTGACGCCGAAGAAGGGACGGGTCGCCGAGCCGGGCTTCAGCGCTGTGGCACCGGGCAGCGGGGTAATGAGAATGCCTCCCGTCTCCGTCTGCCACCAAGTATCGACAATCGGGCAGCGGTGATCGCCGACAACGCGGTGATACCATTCCCACGCCTCGGGATTGATGGGTTCGCCGACGGAACCAAGCAGCCTAAGCGAGGCGCGCGATGTTTTCTTAACAGGCTCTTCGCCCGCCCCCATGAGCGAACGAATGGCGGTGGGCGCGGTATAGAAAATATTGACTTTGTGCTTGTCCACGACATCCCAGAAGCGCGAAATCGTCGGATAGGTCGGGATGCCTTCAAACATCAGCGTCGTCGCGCCATTCGCCAGCGGGCCATAGACGATGTAGGAGTGCCCGGTGACCCAGCCCACATCCGCCGTGCACCAGTAGATGTCACCTTCGTGGTAATCGAAGACGTATTGATGCGTCATCGACGCGTAGACCAGATAGCCGCCGGTGGTGTGCACAACGCCTTTTGGTGCCCCTGTCGAACCTGAAGTGTAGAGAATGAACAGCGGTGCCTCCGCCTCCATCTCCTCTGGCTTGCATTGCGTGTCCGCGTTTTTCGCCTCGATATCGTAATAATAATCGCGGCCATCTTGCATATGGACGTCGCCGCCGGTGCGGCGGACGACGATTTGCGAGGTTACAACGCCCGGAATGCGCTTAAGCGCTTCATCCATGTTGGCTTTCAGCGGTACCTTTTTACCGCCGCGCAGGCCTTCATCGGCGGTGATAACGACACTCGATTTGCAGCCATCAATGCGTCCAGCGAGTGAATCCGGCGAGAAGCCGCCAAACACGATGGAATGCACCGCACCGATACGGGCGCAGGCGAGCATCGCATAGGCTGCCTCCGGGATCATCGGCATATAGATCGTGACCGTGTCGCCCTTTTTGACGCCGTGGTGTTTCAACACATTGGCGAACTGGCACACTTCATCATGCAATTGCTGATAGGTGATGTGCTTGCTCTCGGAAGGATCATCGCCCTCCCAGATGATTGCGGTCTGGTTGGCGCGGTGCGGCAAATGGCGATCGATGCAGTTCATGGAGACGTTGGTAGTGCCGTCGCCATACCACTCGATGTTGACGTTGCCCGGCGCGTAGGTCGTATTTTTTGCCTTTGTGTAGGGCTTTATCCAGTCAATACGCTTGCCCTGTTCCGCCCAAAAGGCCTCCGGATCACCAACCGAGGCGTCATACATAACTTGGTATTTGGCGTTGTCGATGAAAGCGCGGTTTGCCCACTCGGTGGACACTGGATACAGCTTCTCGGACATATACGTTTCCTCTCCCCATCCAACCGGCGCTTGACGGCCTAAGTTTGGATATTAGTTCAACAATGCGTGCGACCCCTCAAACGACTTTTCAGCCTTGAAGGATTAGTGCCTTTTCATATCCGCAGAGGGTGGCCTACGACAAGATGGTTTGGCGTCACACTTTGGTCTGTTCGACCTTGGGAGGGGTGGGCGCCGAGGATTAGAGGCCGCCGAGCTCGCACACCACCTTCCACTCTTCCTCCGTCACGGGCTGCACCGATAGCCGCATGCTGGTGACGAGCGACATTTTGGCCAAGCGGGGCTCGGCCTTTACCTGAGCCAAGGTCACCGGTGTTTTCAGCGGTTTTATGGCTTTGATATCAACCACCACCCACGGTTCGCCCGGTTCTGCGGTTGGGTCAGGGTAGGCCTCGCGGATCACTTCGACGATACCGACAATCTCCTTGCCCTCATTGGAATGGTAGAAAAAGCCGGTATCGCCCTTTTTCATCGCCATGAGATTGAGTTTGGCCGAATGGTTGCGCACCCCGTTCCAGAAGGTACCCTCAGGGCCTGCTTCCACCTGTTGGTCCCACGACCATTTAAACGGTTCGGATTTATAGAGCCAATGGGCCATGGTTTATTCCCCTCGTAAAGGCCTGTTCATGAGCCGGTCTATCGCGCCCTCAACGGTAAGCCCACCTTCTAAGATGGCCGAAACCGCCTCGGTGACGGGCATTTCGACGCCGCGTGCGCGCGCCATCTCATTGAGCACGCGAGCGGTGTAGACCCCTTCCGCCAATCGACCGCCACCGGCTTGAGATACGCTCAACCCACGCCCGAGATCATGGCCAAAGGCAAAATTTCTGGATTTCAGTGAACCAGCCGTGAGAACCAAATCGCCAAGGCCCGCGAGGCCCATGAGCGTTTCGGGTTTGGCGTTGTAGCTTTCCGCAAAGCGTCTGAGCTCCGCAAAGCCGCGCGTAACCAAGGCTGCGCGTGCGCTTTCGCCCAAACCGCGCCCCTCAACAATACCCGCCGCGATGGCAAGAACGTTTTTAGCCGCGCCACCAATTTCGACACCTCGGACATCGGAGGAATGATAGACACGAAAGCTCGACGAGCTGAGCGCTTTCGCCAATGCCTCGGCAATCTCGCCAAGGGGCGCGGCTAACACGACCGCTGTCGGCAATCCCCGCGCCACATCTTGCGCGAAACTTGGGCCTGATAGAATGGCGGGCATTACGCCCTGAATCGAGTCGGTGACGATTTCGCTCATGAATTCGCCGGATTGGCGGTCAATTCCCTTGGCGCAGACGATCAGAGGAATGCCGCGTTTCATTACCAAAGAAAGAGCGAGCGTCATTTCGCGTAACGCTTGGGCGGGGACCACGAGCAGGATGGCGCGGCCCGCGTCGGTGGCATCTTTCAGCGACGCAGTGATGCGGATGGTGTCCGGGAGCACGACGCCCGGCAAACGGCGGTTGTTTTCCCGCGTGGCTTGCATCTCCTCGGCCTGGTCGGCATCCCTGCTCCAGAGCGTTACTTTGCGGCCAGCGCGTGCGGCGGCCAAGGCCAATGCGGTTCCCCATGCGCCCGAGCCGATGACGGAGATCGCATCAAACATCGGCTGTGGCCTTTGCTTCGAGCGGCCAGCGGGCGCGCGGAGGTGTATCAAGACCGTCAATTAGGCCGAGGCGAAGCCGTTCAATACCCGCCCAAGCAATCATGGCACCGTTATCGGTGCAGAGTGCTAAAGGGGGGGCGACCATAGGTAGGCCATTTGCGTTGGCCAAACGCTGCAAAGACTGCCGCATCGCAAGATTGGCAGCTACTCCACCCGCAACCACAATCGCGGAAGGTTCCCCATAATCCGCGCGGGCAACCCGCAACGCCATTTTGGTGCGATCGGCCACGACATCGACAATGGCGGCTTGAAACGAGGCGCAGAGATTGTTGATATCCGTCCCCGTCAGCGGCGCGATGTTTTCTGCTTCGATTCGTACCGCCGTTTTGAGGCCGGAAAGTGAAAAATTGGGTTCCTTCCGGCCATGCATGGGTCGCGGAAACGCAAACTGTTCGGGATTTCCTTCCAAAGCGTGCTTTTCAACCTCAGGACCACCCGGATAGGGAAGGCCTAACATTTTGGCGACTTTGTCGAAAGCTTCGCCAATCGCGTCATCAATGGTCGTGCCCAAGCGCACATAGTCGCCCACCCCGCGCACAAACAGCAATTGCGAATGGCCGCCAGATGCCAGCAAGAGCAGAAAGGGAAAAGCCACGCCATCGGTCAGGCGGGGGGATAAAGCATGCGCTTCAAGGTGGTTGACGGCCAAAAATGGCTTTTGGGCCACAAGCGCCAATGCTTTGCCTGTGGTGAGGCCCACCATGACGCCTCCGATTAAGCCCGGCCCCGCTGCAGCCGCGATCCCATCCATGTCACTCAGCTTAAGGCCTGCTGTCTTAAGCGCTTGGCCGACCAAAATATCGATGACCTCGACATGGGCGCGTGCAGCGATTTCGGGCACGACGCCGCCATAGGCTTGGTGCGCCTTGATTTGGCTGAGGATTTCGTTCGAGAGGATGCGACCTTCGCCATCCCGGTCGCTTTCCACAACCGATACGGCGGTTTCGTCGCACGTGGTCTCAATGCCTAGAACGCGCATGGCGCTCCTTCTTTCTGATCAATACTGCCTCTTTCGCACAAAGCAGCTTGACCCTATAGATAGTCAAAACGGCTGGCGATTCAGGATCGTTCTTCGACGATCCAACCCATACGGATCGACATGGCATAACAGCGGGATGAAGAGCAAGGTTTAAGGATAATGGCTGGAAAAGGGTTTAAGATTGGTACGCGTGGTAGCCCGCTAGCCTTGTGGCAGGCCAATGAAGTTGCTTCCCGTTTGCGTAAGGCACTCAATGTCAATGACGACGCCATTGAGTTGGTGATTATTCGGACATCTGGCGATATGAGCCAAGCGGGCGGTCAGGCGCTGGTTGGCGGCAAAGGCGCATTTACCAAAGAAATCGATGAGGCGATGTTGGCGGGTGAGATTGATCTCGCCGTCCATTCGGCCAAAGACATGCCGACCGCCTTTCCAGACGGAATCGATATCATTGGCTATTTGCCGCGCGAAGATGTCCGGGACTGCCTGATTTCGGCCAAATATCGCTCCATCGAAGACTTGCCGCAGGGCGCCATTATAGGCACCGCCAGTTTGCGCCGGGCTGCTCTGATGAAGCGCCTTCGTCCGGATGTGAAGACGCAGGTGCTGCGCGGTAATGTCGATACACGGATCAGGAAATCCGCCGAGGGCGAGGTCGATGCGACGCTTCTGGCACTCGCGGGACTAAAGCGACTGGGAATTGCCGATAAAGCCGCCGCGATTTTGCCGCTCGATACCTTTCCGCCTGCCATCGGCCAAGGCGCGGTTGGTGTAACGGCTCGCACAGGTGATTCCCGCGCATACGATGCCTTTGCACTCGTGGCGGATGTGAACACGGGCATTGCGCTTGCCGCGGAGCGGACCTTTTTGACGATGTTGGACGGTTCATGCCGCACCCCGATTGCGGGACATGCGACGATTGAGGGCGACCGGTTGCATTTTCAGGGGATGTTTCTCAGCACGGACGGGCAACAAACCTTTTCTGCCTCCGGCTCCGGCTCGATCAGGGACGCGGCAGCGATTGGCGAAAAGGCGGCGCGCGAGATTCTGGCCGTGCTTCCGCCGGAAATGCGCCTGCAGAGCGAATGAAGCTTCTCCTCACGCGACCAGAGCAAGATGGGGCGGCGACTGCCCGCCGTCTTGTTGCGCTGGGGCATGAGGTTATAGTGGCACCTGCCACAGAGATTGTTGCTACGGGTAATGCCGTGCCGATCAGCAATTTCGATGCCCTATTGGCGACAAGCGCCAATGCGATCCGTGCCATACCGCCCGATACGCTCGAAGCTTTGCGTGACCTGCCGCTCCATTGCGTAGGTCAGAAAACGGCCAGCGTGGCCCGGTCAGTGGGATTTCATTCTATCCATGTCGGTGGCGGGTCGGGCGAACGCTTGGTCGACGAGATCAGGGAAGTCTATCCTCCAAGCGCTCGGCTTCTCTATCTTACCGGTACGCCACGCAAACCGATGGTTGAAGACGGCCTGAAAGCTGCAGGCTTTACCGTTACCGCAATCGATCTCTACGGCACGCGATCCGTTGCCGATTGGCCCGGCGATAGGCGCGGGAAACTGGAATCGGTCGATGCCGCCTTGCATTTCTCACGCGCCTCGGTTGAAGGATTGTTAGGCTTGGCTGAAAAAGCCGGATTGATGCCCAATTTTCGACAGATGCGACATCTATGCCTATCAAACGATGTTGCTGTTCCGCTCCGCGCAGCAGGCCTAGAAAATGTTGTTGTCTCAAGCATACCGACCGAAGCTGGCGTGATCCTGCTACTCTGATCACATTCAAATCGGAATATGCTTTGGATCAAGGAAACGTAAACCTTAAGCTGGGATGGTAAAGACGAGATTCGGTATCTCTATTCTCTCGGCGAAGGACGCACGGACGCATGACGGATGATGAAACAGCAGCTGCGCCTAAAGCCCGTCGTGTGCGGTCCGTGCCACCGGTGCTTGATCTTTCGGCCGAGGAAGTAAAGGCAGAAGTGAAGCCAACGGAGGAGTCTCATTCGGCTCCAACCGATCCTGTCATGGAGGATCAACCCGCGCCGCAGACAAACTGGCTAGATCTTCGTGTAATTATACTATCGCTCATTGGCGGTTTTGTAGGTGCTGCGATTTTTGTAGGCGTGCTGCATGTTTGGAGCCCGTCGGATGCATCGACGGGGCGTATAGCGGCGCTTGAAACAGCGCTTGAAACCACGGTCACGAAGTCCGCTTTGACCGGCCTTGAACAGCGGTTGGCTAAAGCGGAAGCGGCTAATGCGGATACGCGTCGGCTGATGAGTCAAAACCCGAAAGACGCGGTAGATATATCGGCGATAGAGACGCGTATCGTTGCGTTGGAAACTTCCCTTGCGGCTTCAGCCAATAGGGCACCCGTTACCCCCATTCTTTCGGATCGTCTGGCAAGGCGACTAACGCTCACGGCCCTGATCCGTGCCCGAATTGAAGCGGGTACGCCGTTTCTGAGCGAATTCGAGGCCTTGGAGTCAGGTGTCGAGCCGTCGCAACAATTCGCGTTTCTAAAGCCATATGCCGATGCCGGTGTGCCGACCTATGATGACCTGCGGTCGGAACTGGCAAGCGCTTCCAGCCGCATCAAACCCGTTGAACCTCCGCCCGAAGCGGCACCAGCCGATATAGGCGAACGAATGTTGCAGGGCCTCTCGCGCTTTGTAACCATCACGCCGGTTGGAAAGCCTGACTCTCATGCATCCAACGGATTGAAAGAGATCGATGCTGCCCTTGTCGCACGCGATGGCACGAAAGCGTTAGCGCTTTGGCATTCGCTCCCGAGCCAGCCGCAGGAAGCGCTCGCCGATTGGGCCAAACGCGTGCAAGCGCGGCGGAATGCGGAACAGGCAGCGGATGAACTGTTGCACGAGGCGCTCGCGGTCATCAAAGCGAAAGGAGCGGGCCAATGATCCGGCTGATCCTTCTGCTTGCTGCTTTAACCGGCGTGGCCCTTGGTCTGGTTTGGCTTTCCGATCTTCAGGGCGTCGTTTCAGTTACCCTTATGGGGATGAATGTTGAAACCTCGTTGGCGGTGGCGGCGGTCGTGGTTTTCGCGTTAGCCGTTACGATCTCGATCCTATGGTCGATCCTCCGATTTGTGTTTCGACTGCCGAGCTTGGTGTCCATTGGCTGGAATGCCAGACGACGGCACAAGGGTCATTTGGCCGTCTCGCGCGGCATGATTGCGGTGGGCGCGGGCGACATGAAAATCGCGCGGCGCAGCGCCAACGAGGCGGCTCGCCTTTTGGGCCAAGAGCCGCTTGTGTTGCTGCTCTCCGCCCAAGCGGCGCAAATGGAAGGCGACGCTTCTGGTGCGGCGCGAGCCTTTCGCGGGATGCTTGAAAGCCCGGATACGAAACTCTTGGGCTTGAGGGGCCTTTTCGTCGAGGCGCAACGCGCTGGCAATGAGAGAGAGGCGATCCGATGCGCCGAGGAGACTATTGCGCTTGCACCGGCTTCCGCCTGGGCCGGTGACGCGCTGATCGAACACCATGCGAAAGCCGGCAACTGGCGAGATGCGCTGAAAGCCTTAGAGCGAAGCGCCACGGCGTTTGAACGCGGCGAGCGGAAACGGAAGCGTGCTGTGCTGTTGACGGCATTGGCTGCCTCTTTCGGCGATGGAACCCCGGAAGAGGCTTTGGAAGCGGCCCGAGAAGCCGCCAAGCTCGCCCCTGATCTCGTGCCCGCGCAGGTGGCGTATGGCCGCCTCCTCTCGCGCCGGGGAGACTACCGCAAAGCGTCCCGAATCCTCGAAGCCGCTTGGAAGGTGAAACCGCACCCTGAGATTGGTGAGGCCTATCTGGCCGTGCGGTCAGGTGATGCAGGCCGGGAAAAATTAGCCCGGGCCAAGAAGCTTTCCGCCCTTTATCCAGATCATCCCGATAGCCGCTATCTCATGGGCGAAGCTCTTCTGGGTACGCGTGATTTCGAGCTTGCCCGAAAGGCGCTGGCTCCCTTGCTTGAGGATATGCCGACCGTTCGCGTTTGCCTCTTGATGGCGGAACTTGAAGAGTTGGAACATGGCGATGGCGGCCATGTGCGCGAGTGGCTTGGCCGCGCTTCGCACGCGCCGCGTGATCAAGCCTGGGTTGCGGACGGCATGGTCACCGATGTGTGGAAACCGCTTTCGCCGGTCTCGGGCAAGCTCGATGCCTTTGTTTGGGGACGGGCTTCCGAGGCGCTTGCCGACCGGCGTGTTTCGCAAGTGCTTGACGGGGCATTACGACGGTTGACGGCTGAAACGCGCCACCCGACACCCAATGATGCACGGGAGCCCGCAGCGCAGGGCTTGAAAAAAACCCTCTCGGCCTCAGCCTTTTTGGCAAGCCAAGCACAAGAATCCATCAAGCCAGTGTCTGGTAGCACAGCTGCATCACGGCGCAAAAAGGCCGATGTCGTGTTCCCGCTGACGCATTCGCCGGACGACCCGGGTCTCGACGATAACCGCCAAGATTAAGCCATCGGTTTGGTATAAAGCCGCCCGAACTGCGGAAGCGAATCGTCAAGGCCCGCCAATCGGATTAAATGCCACAAAATGGCGTGGTTGCTCGAGGTGATCGGCTTACCGATTTCGCTTTCAAGCTCCGATAGCGTGCTGACAGCGCGGATGCTGGTGCAGGAGATGAACACACCTTCGACTTCTGGATCGGCGGCTGCTTTGCGAACGGCTGCTGCTACCGCATCTTCGGAAATTTTAGCGACGATATTGTCATCGGGCTCCTCGAACGAGACGAAAACGGGGATTTGCAAACCGCGCGCTTCAAGCCCTGCGACGATGGCGTCGTTAACGGTTCTGGAATAGGGGGTGACGACTGCTACGCGTTTGACGGAGAGCGCGCGGAACGCCTCGACACAGGCATGGACCGGGTTACTGACCTCCACTCCGGGATGAACTTGGTGAACAAGTTCGGCAATCGGATCATCCCCGATGAGCATGGCGGCGGAGGTACAGGCAAAGCCTATGGAGAGAAAATCCCACGGCACGGGAAGCAGCCGCGCGGCCTCAGGAATCAAAGGCTTCATCGCCATCAGCGTGTCGCGGTTGATCTGGAAATCATTGTAAATACGGGACTGATAGAGCGCGACGCCGGGCAACGCGGCAAAGATCTGACGCGCCTCGAATTCGATGGTCTGATCCGTGCGTAAGACGATCAAACCGATCCGCGCCCGTTGGCCAAGGCCAGAATCAACCGAGGCTGGAAGTGTTTCATACCGCATGTCATAGCTCCCCCGCGTCTTTGTTGCAGCAAATGGCAAGACAAGGTCAAGTCGATGCGATTAGATAGGGAAGAATAAGCGGGATAGAAAATCTCGTCATTTATAAAAGAGATGGCTTAAAGGGGTGTGGAATGAAGATCGCGGTTCTCGGTGCGGGCGTTATTGGGGTTACGACGGCCTATGAACTGGCGAAAGATGGCCATGAGGTTGTCGTCATTGACCGATTGTCGGAAGCGGCTTCAGAAACAAGTTTTGCGAATGCCGGTTTAGTCGCGCCCGGCCACGCTTATACCTGGGCCTCGCCGAAGGCTCCGCGGATTTTATTGCGCTCGCTGATGGATGAAAGCGCAGCCTTACGCTTTAAGCCCAGTCTCGACCCGCAATTATGGTGGTGGACCTATCTCTTTTTAAAAAATTGCACGGCGGAAGCCGCCAAAATCAACACTAAGCGCAAAGTGCATTTGTGCATGTATTCGCAAAAACAGCTCGATGGGCTGATTAAAGAGACGGGCATCAACCATCATCGGGTTGAGGGCGGGTTGATGTATCTTTACCGCTCGCAGGAATCGTTTGATCGCGGTGCGCGTAACTCGTCCATTCTCTCCGACGAGGGCCTGAACATCAGGCCGGTATCGGCGAAGGAGGCGGCAGTGCTCGATCCCTCCTTGGAGGCAGTTAAGGACAAGTTCAAAGGCGCGCTTTATTGCCCGTCTGACGAGAGCGGTGATGCGCGGGTTTTCACGCAAGCGCTGGCGAAACTAAGCACCGAGAAATACGGTGTTGAATTCCGGTATAATTCCGAAATTCTTGGCTTTGAAACCTCAGGCGGAAAGGTAACGACCGCCAAACTCTCGAATGGCTCGGTAAACGCGGACGCGTTTGTAATGTGCCTTGGCGTGTTCAGCCCGCAGCTCTCAAAGCAGTTGGGAACTCGGCTGCCGATTTACCCCATTAAGGGCTATTCGGTGACGCTGCCGATTGAGGGCTCCAACAATGTGCCGCGGTTTGGCGGCGTCGATGAGGACAACCTCACGGCCTATGCCCGGTTTGGTAACCGCTTTCGCGTGACGGCGACCGCTGAATTTGCAGGCTTTGATAAATCGCATCGGCCATCGGATTACAGCCATATGCTGAAATCCATAAAAGAATTGTTCCCTGATGCCGCCAATTATGACAAGCCCGATTATTGGGCGGGACTTCGACCCATGACGCCGGAGGGCACGCCGATTTTTGGACGGGGTAAATTCGACAATCTTTATTTTAATACCGGCCACGGCCATATAGGTTGGACGATGTCGTGCGGATCGGGACGGATCACGGCGGATTTGATTGCAGGTAAGACGCCGGCCATCGATCTGACGGGTATGGAACTCAATCCCCGTGCCGCTTGATAGATTGAGCTGAGCTTGGACTTAAAACAAGGTAGTATTCTCCGATGTCGCTCGCTGAAGTAAAACTGGACGATAAATATTTGGCCGATGAGGGCCGTATCTATCTGAATGGAACGCAAGCCGTTGTCCGGTTGGCGCTGGTGCAATCGCGCATTGATCGGGCGAGTGGGCTTTTGACAAGAGGGTTTATCACCGGCTATCGCGGCTCGCCGCTGGGCGGACTTGATCAGGCTTTGGATGGGGCTAAAAAGGCGGTTGACGAGGCTGGCATTGTTTTCACGCCCGGCGTGAACGAGGATTTGGCGGCGACCGCTGTACTCGGCACACAACAAATCAATGTGATTGAAAAGGCCAATTGCGACGGCGTTTTTGCCTTCTGGTATGGCAAGGGTCCGGGCGTTGACCGGTCGGGTGATGCGTTAAAGCATGGCAATTTATCGGGTAGCGCGCCGAATGGCGGCGTGCTGCTTTTGCTGGGCGATGATCATACCTGCAAATCCTCGACAACCTCGCATCAAAGCGAATTCGGCATGGTTGACGCGATGATTCCCGTGCTTAATCCGGCGGGCGTTGGCGAGATCATTCCGTTCGGCCTCTTTGGCGTTGCGCTGTCGCGCTTTTCGGGCTGTTGGACGGCGATGAAACTGGTCGCCGAGACGATGGATTCATCGGCCTCGATTACCGTTGAGCCCGATGCAGGACGGTTTACGATCCCTGATTTCGACGCTCCTGAAGGCGGGTTGCACATCCGCTGGCCCGACAAGCCGCAGGAACAGGAACGCCGTCTGCATTTGCATAAAATGCGCGCGGTTCATGCTTTTGCGCGCGCCAACCGGATTGACCGGGTGGACCTGTCCGGGCCTCGTCGCAAGATCGGAATTGTCACCACCGGCAAATCCTACCTCGATGTGCGCCAAGCGCTTGAGATGCTCCGGATTGATGAGGCACGGGCGCTGACCTTGGGCCTTTCGATCTACAAAGTGGGCCTTGTCTGGCCGCTTGAGCCGGAAGGAATACGCGCTTTTGCCGAACGGCTTGATACGGTTCTGGTCGTTGAAGAAAAGCGGCCACTGCTTGAAGGGCAAATTCGGGAACTGCTTTACGATCTCCCCTCTGACCGTCGCCCCAAGATTTACGGGAAATCGGGGCCAGAAGGCCAGCTTTGGTTGCCATCGCACGATGATTTAACGCCAACGCGGATTGCGGGGGTGATCGGGCGAACGGTTACCGGCCTTGTTGAGGATGCGGCGCTAAAGGCCGCTTTGGGCGATCTCGATGCGTTGGAACAAACAAGGCAATTGACGCAGCCGCCCTCGGTCGCCCGCAGCATGTATTTCTGTTCCGGTTGTCCGCACAGTTCATCGACCAAAGTTCCGGAAGGTAGCCGCGGCATGGGCGGCATTGGCTGCCACTGGATGGCGCTTTGGATGGATCGCTCGACCTCGTTTTATACGCATATGGGGGCGGAGGGGGCCAACTGGATCGGGCAATCGCCGTTTGTCCCCACCAAGCATGTGTTTCAAAACATTGGCGATGGAACGTATTTTCACTCTGGCCTCTTGGCGATCCGCGCCAATGTCGCGGCGAAAACCAATATTACCTATAAAATCCTGTTTAACGATGCTGTCGCCATGACGGGCGGGCAGAAGCATGATGGCCCACTCTCGCCCGAGCGCATTGCTTGGCAGGTCCGTGCTGAGGGCGTCGAGCGCATTGCGATTGTCAGTGAGGATGTGTCGCGCCACACCGCTGCGCTCTATCCGCCGGGTGTCACGATCCATGACCGCGATGATATCGATGCGGTTCAGCGCGAACTGCGCGAGGTCGAAGGCACGTCGGCGCTGATCTATGATCAAACCTGCGCATCGGAAAAACGCCGCCGCCAGAAGCGCGGCACCATGCCTGATTCCAATATCCGCGTTTTGATCAATGAGCAGGTCTGCGAGGGCTGCGGCGATTGCTCGGTTAAATCGAACTGTGTCTCGGTCGTGCCGCTGGATACGGAATTCGGTGTTAAACGGCGGATCAACCAGTCGTCCTGCAACAAGGATGTATCGTGCGTGAAGGGCTTCTGCCCGAGTTTTGTGACGGTCGAAGGCGGCGTGTTGAAAAAGCCCGAGGGCAAAGATATTGCCGGACTTTTGGCGCAGGATCTGCCTGAGCCCATGCTTCCCGCTCTGGACCGTCCTTGGAATATTTTTGTGACCGGCGTGGGCGGCAATGGCGTTGTGACCATTGGCGCGGTGCTGGCTATGGCGGCGCATCTGGAAGGCAAAGGCTGCTCGACGCTTGATATGATCGGCATGGCGCAGCGGGGTGGTTCCGTGACCTCGCATATCCGTTTGGCGCGTGACCCTTCGGACCTGACCGCGGTGCGTATTCCGAACCAATCGAGCGATCTTGTATTGGCGTGCGATGTCGTCACAGCCCTTGCAGCCGACAGCAAGGCCGTAATGGGCCCCGGGTCGACACGAATTGTGCTGAACATGGAAGAAACCATCACGGGTCAGTTTGTGCGCAACCGCGATGCGCGGTTTGACGTGGTGACATTGCAAAAGGAATTGGCGGATTGGACGGGCGACAGCCAAATCGAAACCTTAGATGCAAGCCGATATTCGGCGGTGCTTTTGGGCGACTCAATTGGTGCCAATATGATGATGGTGGGTTACGCGCTGCAAAAAGGCCTGTTGCCGCTTAAGCCTGAAGCGCTTGAGAAGGCCATCCAGTTAAACGGCGTCTCGGTGGCGATGAACCGGAACGCGCTGCGGCTTGGTCGCTTGCTGGCGATTGATCTAAAAGCGCTTGCCCACCTTGTTCCTGCGGATGGTGCGGCGTTGCCGTTTGAACACCGCCGTCTCTCGCATACGCTCGATCAGCGCGTTGCACGGCGGGTTGAATTCCTCAACGCCTATCAAAACGTGGCCTATGGCGAGCATTATCGTTCTTTGCTTGCTGAAATAATGGCTGCTGAGACCCGACTTGCGGGTGCAACCGGTGCCTTGTCGGAAACCGTGGCACACAATCTATTCCGTCTGATGGCGATTAAAGACGAGTACGAAGTCGCCCGGCTTTATGCCACCCCTTCGTTTAAGGCGCAGCTTTCCGAAACCTTCTCGGATTATCGGAAAGTCCGGGTTCATCTCGCCCCGCCTTTGCTCTCAAAGCGTGATCCGAATACGGGCGAGCCACGCAAAATTGTCTTTGGGCCTTGGGTTCTCAATGCGTTTCCCATTCTTGCTGCGTTAAAAGTCTTGCGTGGCACGCCGTTTGATCTTTTCGGACGCACCGAGGAGCGTCGGCGGGAGCGGCAATGGTTGGCCGATTATGAAGCAACGCTTCGTGAGGTGTTGAAGCTTCTCACGAGTGAGAACATGGATCGCGCTATTGCGCTGCTTGCCGTTCCCGCCGAGATCAAAGGCTTCGGCCATGTTCGCGAGAAGGCAATGAACACAGCCGCGCAGAATATCGCTCGCTTGAAAAGCGAATTTTTATCGGTCGCATTACCTATGGTAGCTGAATAAAGAATAGCGCTTTTGGGGGCTGTTGTAAAAAAGGGGGGTAGGAAAACCGCCCGAACTCATGTATGAACCCGCGCGTTGCCGCTTTAGCTCAGTTGGTAGAGCACCGCTTTCGTAAAGCGGGGGTCAGGTGTTCGAGTCACCTAAGCGGCACCATTTTATCATGCGATTTGCGGGCCTTTGGCGGATTGTTTTCCGTTGTTTTACCGCCGTTCGAGGATCGGAACCCCGCAATGCCGATGACCGAAATCTTTGAAAACGTTCAATGTTTGATCGAATCGTTTGAGGTAAAACTCAAAACCTTCTCGGGTGAGGGCGTTGATGAGGTGGTTTCGCGTCTCCATGCACAAGATCGTAGTGCTACATCTGTCGTGGTGCCCGAGCCAAAATCGCTTCCGGTCCTGAACCATCTCGATTCATGCCTTGAGGAAGCAGCACGTTTTGATGC
>CANCAR010000008.1 GCA_947374125.1 Hyphomicrobiales bacterium
CAGCGCCTGTGCCCGCCCAGCATCATCCAGCCGGTCGCGCCATACGCGGTCCGTCGCGGAACGTTCAATGCCGAGGAAGGAGCGACTCATGGTCGAGAGTTTAGCGGAGGCATGACAAAGCGAATAGCGAATAGCGAATGGCGAATGGCGAGTAGGGAATTAAAGCCCTATTCGCTACTCCCCATTCGCCATTCGCTTAAACCCTACCCCTTATACGCCACCACCGTCTGGTGCTGCTCGCCTAAGCCTTCGATGCCCACAACCATGGTATCGCCGGCCTTCAGATACAAAGGCGGCTTCATGCCCATGCCGACGCCGGGAGGCGTGCCGGTGGTGATCACGTCGCCTGCATCCAGCTGCATGAATTGCGAGATATAGGCGACGATATGCGCCACGCCGAAAATCATCGTCTTGGTGGAGCCGTTCTGCACGCGCTTGCCGTTGAGATCGAGATACATGTGCAAATTCTGCACATCCTTCACCTCATCCGTCGTCACGAGCCATGGGCCGATGGGGCCGAAGGTCGGCGAACCCTTGCCCTTCATCCATTGGCCGCCACGCTCGGTCTGGAAAGCGCGCTCTGAGATATCGTTGCAGACACAGAAGCCCGCGACATAATCAAGCGCGTCCTTTTCCTCAATATACAGCGCCGTTTTGCCAATCACGATGGCGAGCTCGACTTCCCAATCGGTCTTCTCCGAGCCCTTTGGAATGACAATCACATCATCCGGACCCTGCACGCAATTCGGCGTCTTGTTGAAGAGGATGGGTTGCTCTGGCACCGGCAAATTCGATTCCGCCGCGTGGTCGGCATAGTTCAAGCCAACGGCAATGAAATTGCCCGGGCGCGCGACGCATGAGCCAAAGCGCGTTCCGGCAGGAACCGCAGGCAGGCTTTTAGGGTCAATTGCCTTTATCTTGGCAAGCGAGGCGGGCGAAATCGTATGGCCGTTAATATCGGACACATGCGCTGAAAGATCACGGATCGTGCCATCGGCATCGATAAGGCCGGGCTTCTCATGGCCCATTGCGCCAAAGCGGACTAGTTTCATCGGTCGTTTCCTCAAAATAAACGCTCGGTATGAGACGTTCTGTTAACAAAAATTCAAGCCGAAGCCCGGCTTGCCTTCACGCTGTGTCAAACCGATTGCAACAAACGTCAAACGGTAAGCCCATTTTTAGTAAGTGAATTACGATTTAAACCAATCCCGCAAATCGCATCCACAAAGATTGTTTACTGAAATATTTTCTATTTCTAGAATCAGTGCCTTTTCGACCCAATCGGAGTCAACGGCATTTAACACCACTGCATTTTCCTGCTTTGCCAACGCCGCGAATTTACGATCACTTCGATCAAACCCGCAATCGATTAGGCTTTGAGGTAGATTTTCATACTCACCATCGCCCCGTCGTGGTAGCTCAACCCGCTCAATTCGCCCCGGTGCGCTATTAATAACTTCGAGATAAAAACGATCTCCGACACCGGGTTGGCCACGCGGATTCAATTGGCGTCGATATTCATCTTGAATAGAGCCATCAATGTCGAGCAATATGCAATGCTTCTCGATTGCCTCTAAAAGCGCCTGAATGGCCTTAAGCTGGCATGAGATTGTCGGTATACGGTCTCCCCGGGACGACGGAGGTGACATTTGGTCATAATTCGCAACAACAGGCACATTTGTATCCACCACAACACGCCATCTTGATCGATTCCTTTTCATTGCGCACTGGCCATCCGCGCAAGCCGGGCAGACTGTGCCAAAGCGGCCTCTTCAAACGCATCACCCATAAACTTTTCCGGCCAGTTCCTGATGTTCCCGTAAAGATCAAGTTCAAGGTTCGTCAATTTTGATTCACCTTGGGCAGCATCGGCAAAATAAAGTTTTACATCGTCAGCCGAAATTGCTGCCTCCGCGATCCGGCGTTGAAGTCGTAAAAGCAAATGCTCCGAATGACTTTCAAGAATAACCTGAACATTCCGGTGCATTGCTGCCTGTATAAGAACATCGGCAAGCTCTGCTTGGGCTAAGGGATGCAAATGTATTTCCGGCTGTTCCAATAAAACAGTCGATCCTTCTGGAACATACTGAAGCAGCGCAATGACAGGTAGAACTTGTGAAATACCAAAACCAACATCCGTCAAACTGACTTCGCTCGCCTTTGGCCTTGTTCGAACAAGTGCCTGCCAGCGGTTCGACCCCTCTTTAATTTCTTCCATACGGAAGCTGTCCACCAGCCCCATCTTTCGAAGTATAAAGGCAATAATTTCTTGAAAAGAGTAAAGTTTTTGCTTTTTACCCATATTTCGAGTTTCGCCTGACTCGGTTGCGGCGAGAATCGCATCAATGGCTCTTTCACCCCTCTTACCGACGTCTGAAGGGCGCGATCTAGCCCACAGATAGTCGCGTTTGGGATATTCGCGCATTGGACCAAGATAATAGAATTGATCTAATGCTGCCTCATAAGCCGTTTCTAAATCGGCGAGAAATCCCGCGTTCTGAAAATAAGCTCGTGCTTGGTCAGGGAAGGCATATGATTTAATTGGCCTTGGCAGCTGCCAAGCTCGCCCTTGTTGGCGAGAAAAATTAAATTCATTGGAGGTTAGTTCGAATTGACTGCTCGCGATTGTGTTTAACGTATTCTTGCTGAACTTTGGATTGAGCGAGAAGTCAACGCCATCGATTTTATAAGATAGTTTTGATGAAAGTGCTGCCAACCTATCAGCAGTAACCGCTGCTTCAACTTCCAACTGATCACCAGATGCTATAACCGGTTGACTAATCTTAAAAACGTCTCTGACCGATATTGCGTTTTTGAGCCCTATCGTTATGTTCCATTTAAGAACATTTCCGGTTTCATGCTTGTATAAAACATCAGACATTGTACCGAGTTCAACAAGATTACCATTCAGCTCCAAAGATGTAGCACGATCGGTCGCATCTTTGGTTTGCTTCAACAACAGCAAAAACTGCAATATGCTTGATTTTCCTGACGAATTTGTTCCAAAAATACCGGTAATTTTACCGCACGACATATCTAAAACAGGCCAAGATTTGAAATTCTCGAAAAAAATTCGCTTCAACATTGGCCTTCATCCACAACAAAAAAATCGGCAGACGCCTTTTCACATTCATGACCGCTCTAGCACATACGTCCCCGGCGCGTCACCCAGCGTTTTAAACCGTCCACCAGGTTTGCGGGCCTTTACTTTATCGGGCGCTTGATCAGCGATCCATTGCAGCCAATGTGGCCACCAAGAGCCGGGTGTTTCGGTGGCCTTCTTCACCCAATCGTCGAAGGAGCCGACAGGCGGACCGCCCGTCCAATATTGATATTTTGGCTTATTGGCCGGATTGATCACACCCGCAATATGGCCCGATCCGCCCATCACATAGGTGACATTGTTGCCAAAATATTTCGACCCAACAAACACCGATTTGGCTGGAGCGATATGGTCCTCTTTCGCCGCCAGATTATAAATCGGTATTGTTACGCGCGATAAATCAAGCCGCACATTACCAAGCGTGATTTGCCCCGCCGATAATTTATTGTCGAGGTAGCAATTGCGCAAATAAAACGAGTGGTTGGCCGCAGGCATACGCGTTGAATCGGAATTCCAAAACAGAAGATCAAACGGAAACGGATGCTCGCCTTTGAGGTAAACATTCACCACATAAGGCCAAATCAAATCATTGGGGCGCAGCATATTGAAGGCCGAAGCCATACTGGTGCCCTCAAGATAGCCCCGCACGTCCATCTTTTGTTCGATTTGCTTGACCTGCTCCTCATCGACAAACACTTTGAGGTCGCCCGCATTTTTAAAATCCACCTGCGTGGTCAATAGCGTGGCACTCGCGATCCGCTTATCGCCAACAGACGCCATATAGGCGAGCGCCACCGAGAGCAGCGTACCGCCGACGCAATAGCCCATGGCGGTGACGTGCTTTTCGCCGGTAATCTTCTCGATGCGGTCAAGCGCCTCGAAAATACCCTCCCGCATATAATCCTCAAAACTCTTCTTCGCCTGCTCTTCATCCGGATTGACCCAAGAGACGACAAACACCGTCAAGCCCTGTGACACCGCCCAGCGAATGAAACTCTTCTCGGGATTAAGGTCGAGAATATAAAATTTATTGATCCAAGGCGGCACGATCAACAAAGGCCGCTTGTAGACCGTCTCCGTCGATGGCGAATATTGAAGGAGTTCCATCAAATCGTTGCGGAACACTACTTTGCCCGGCGTGGTCGCGAGATTAATGCCCACTTTAAAATCACCGGTCTCGCTCTGCCGCAATTTGAGCGTACCCTTCCCCGCTTTGATGTCCTCGACCATCATCTGCATGCCACGCACGAGATTTTCGCCATTCTGCTCTAACGTGGTGCGCAGCAGTTCCGGATTGGTCGCGACAAAATTCGTAGGCGAGAGCGCGCTTGAAAGCTGGCGCACATAGAATTGCGCTTTGTGTTTGGTGTGGTCGTCGATGTCTTCGGCCTTTTGCACCAGATCATCCGCCCATCGCGTGGTGAGCAAATAGGCCTGTTTAACAAAATCAAACACGGGGTTCTCGGTCCATTCAGGATCACGAAACCGCTTATCCCCGGCATCGGGTTCGGCCACGGGAGCCACCACTTCACCCTGGATGCGCCTGAGATTATTCGCCCAAAGATCCAAAAACCCTTTCGTCAGCGCCGTTTGCGCCATCACGAGGCGCTGCGGATCAGCGGCGATGTTTTCCACCACCTGTCCCAGCGTTTTGACAACATCACTCACCTCGTCCGAAAGGCCAGCTTTGGCACGCCCCTCTTCCACCGGCTTTAAGGAGGCGGCAGTGGCATGGCCAAGCTCCTCCATTAACCGCGCCGTATTGTTCGCCAGCGCTTCATAATTTGGCACCGGCATCACCGAGCCTGTCTTTTCAACGTCAGAAGCCATCGGTTTCCTCGACCGAATTCCGCGACCCTTCACAAACGCGCGGGGATCGTACACATACACACTAGCGCGGAATGGGGGCTCGTCGAACAGATAAAATGGTCGTATATCACTTTTATTACGAATCCTTTCGGTTTGACCGGTGAACCTATGCACTCTGGCGCTAAACTCTATCTCGTGGCGATGGCTGGCCTGACCCTGGCGGCCTGTGCAACAACCGGTCAGGACGAGCGCAATACCAGCGCTTCGCCGTTCAAATCCCTCGCTGTCTGGGCGGGATTTGCGACCAATGCCGAAGAACCTGCCGATTTTGTTAAAGCAAACCGGACCAAAGGAAAGCTCGATTACCTCCCCGTTGGGGTAACGCCGCCCGATCCGAAGATAAAAGCCAAAAAGCTAACGCCAGAAGAATTGAAGGCGTTGGAAGACGATTTGGAAGCCGCACGTCAAAAAAACGCGACGTCCGGTGGCGTAGCGCCTTAGAAATTATAGCGCTTTAAATTTTATTGCCAATGCGTCAAAAACTTGCGTGAATCCGACGCAATGCCGTGCTAAGCGGTCAAGACCCTTTTGATCCACTGCAACACGGTTTTAGCTATGGCCGATTTTCACCGCATCAAACGCCTTCCGCCTTATGTTTTCGAGCACGTCAACCGAATCAAGGCCGCAGCCCGCAACCGGGGCGCCGATATCATCGACCTCGGGATGGGAAACCCCGATCTACCCGCACCCAAACACGTGCTCGAAAAGCTCGTCGAAACGGTTGGCAAGCCGCGCACCGATCGTTATTCGGCCTCACGCGGCATTCCGGGCTTACGCAAGGCTCAAGCCGCCTATTACGAGCGGCGTTTTGGCGTCACGCTTAACCCGGACACGCAAGTCATCGCCACGCTGGGTTCCAAAGAAGGCTTCGCCAATATGGCGCAAGCGATTACTGCGCCGGGCGACGTGGTGTTGGTGCCAAACCCATCCTATCCAATCCACGCCTTTGGCTTTCTGATGGCAGGCGGCGTGATTCGCTCCGTGCCGGCCGAACCCAATGAGGATTTCTTCCGCCAGCTTGAGCGCGCCGTCGCCCATTCGATCCCCAAGCCCATCGCGCTGGTGACGTGCTATCCGGCCAATCCAACGGCCTTTGTCGCTTCGCTCGATTTTTATCGCGATTTGGTGACGTTTGCGAAAAAGCACGATCTGATTTTGCTTTCCGATCTTGCCTATGCAGAGGTCTATTTTGATGATGCCAATCCGCCGCCCTCGCTTTTGCAGGTGCCGGGTGCCATCGATGTCACGGTCGAATTCACCTCCATGTCGAAAACCTTCTCGATGGCCGGTTGGCGCATGGGCTTTGCGGTAGGTAATGACAGACTGATTGCGGCCTTAGCGCGCGTGAAATCCTATCTCGATTATGGGGCGTTTACACCCATTCAGGTGGCTGCAACGGCTGCACTCAATGGCCCGGAGGACTGCATCCGCGAGATGCGGGCGACTTACAAAAACCGCCGCGATGCGCTGGTTGAAAGTTTTGGCAATGCCGGATGGGACATTGATCCGCCCGGTGCTTCCATGTTCGCCTGGGTCAAAATCCCTGAGCCGTTTACGTCCTTGGGAAGCCTTGAATTCTCAAAGCTGCTTGTTGAGAAGGCCGATGTAGCGGTTGCTCCCGGCATCGGCTTTGGCGAATATGGCGATGACTATGTCCGCATTGCGATTGTGGAAAACGAGCAACGCATCCGCCAAGCGGCACGAAATATCCGGCGTTTCTTTGATACGGCTGATAAAACACTGCATAATTCGCTTCCCCGATAAGGATTGACCACTCTTTCTCTGAACGCATTTGGATCGCTTAATGACCACTCCCCTTCGCATTGGTATTGTTGGCCTCGGAACCGTTGGTGCCGCTCTATTCAACAGCCTGAAAACGCATCAGACTTCCATTACCAATCGGTCGGGGCGTAGCATCGACGTCACTGCGGTATCGGCGCGCGATCAATCGCGGGATCGCGGGATCGATCTTTCGGGCGTCGAATGGTTTGACGATCCGGTCAAGCTCGTAGCATCGCCTGCGATCGATTGCGTCGTCGAGTTGATCGGCGGAGCAGACGGTACGGCCAAAGCGGTTGTCGAAACAGCCCTTTCCGGCGGAAAACACGTGGTAACCGCCAATAAAGCACTGCTCGCCAAACATGGCTCGTCGCTTGTGGCACGGGCGGAAGCGAACAACGCCGCTCTTAACTTCGAAGCCGCCGTTGCAGGCGGTATTCCGATCATCAAAACGCTGCGTGAATCGCTGGCTGGCAACCAGGTTACGCGCGTCTCCGGCATTTTGAACGGAACGTGTAACTACATTTTATCGCGCATGGAACTCGAAGGCCTAACCTTCGACGCCTGCCTGAAAGACGCGCAGCGCTTAGGCTATGCCGAAGCCGACCCCACCTTCGATGTCGGCGGATTTGATACCGCGCATAAGCTCTCGATCCTTGCCAGCCTTGCCTTCGGTGCTGAAATCGACGCCGACGCGGTCTATGTCGAAGGCATTGCCTCGATTGCGCCGCTCGATCTCGTGATGGCCGATGAGCTTGGCTACCGCATCAAGCTCTTGGGCGTGGCGGAGCGCACCGCCACGGGTATCGAGCAACGCGTGCATCCCACCATGGTGCCAAAGCACTGGGCCATCGCCCAAGTGATGGGCGTTACGAATGCGGTCAATGTAGCGGCAGACATCGTCGGAGAATTAACTTTGGTCGGCCCGGGTGCGGGTGGCAATGCAACCGCATCCTCAGTCTTATCCGACCTTGTTGATATCGCCCGCGGTATCATCCTGCCACCTTTGGGTCTACCATCATCAGCGCTTGCCACGCCTGAACGCGCGCCGATGCAGCGCCACGAGGGCGGCTATTATATCCGCCTTGCCGCGCGTGATCGGCCCGGTGCTGCCGCAGGCATTGCCACCCGCATGGCCGAGCAATCGATCTCGCTCGAAAGCATTGTCCAAAAACGTCCCCCCGCATCGCGCGCGGCGGATCCGGCAGGCAAACTCGGCGAGCCCGTACCGGTTGTGCTTATCACCTATGCAACAAGCGAAGCCGCGATACGGCGGGCATTAGACGCCATGGTAGCAGACGGCCACATCGCCGAAGAGCCGCAATTGATCCGGATTGAGCGTTAGGTCGTCTGCTTATCGGCCTGAGCGTCGATAAAGATAACGGGAACGGAAAAACCGTTACGCGCAATTCGTGCGAGTTCGGCGTCGGCTGTTAACAATGCCGACCCAAGCTTTTGAGCATGGGCAATATAGAGACAATCATAAATGTTGAAAGGTACCCGCGATGACCCGATAGGTCGGGAAATCTCATTCGCGCGAAGCGAGATAGATCTCGCTGAACCAATCAATTCAATATCAAGGGGGACAAAATGAAACCGCCTTATCAGAATGGAATGAGCGTTTTCCAGCGCGGTTAATTCAATAAGAGACTTTCTAAATTTCTTGGCGAGCGTGTGATGCACTTCGAGCAACATATGGATGGGTGCCAAAAGCAAATGTTCAACGGCAACGAGGCCACCAACTACTTTTGGAAGATAGCTTCTTGCCTCAGTGCTCCCCGGCTCATCGACGATGAATTTAATGGCAACCGAAGCATCAATCGTCAGTTTCATCACCATCTCTCAAGGCTCGCAAAATAACCGTCGAGTCCTCATCGCTCTTCGGAAACTGTTTTCGAAGCTCGTCGAGATCGGCAAGCCATTGATGAAATTCCTCATCGGTCGACTGCTGAGCCTCGCGCTCAATTGCTTCGCGTACAAGGCCTTCTACTGACTTTCTGCGGTCACGCGCTATTAGGCGCAACCGCTCCATCGCATGATCATCAATTTTCCGGACGAGAATTTGCGCCATCGCAACCTCCAAACAAACTTGCTATCATTTTGATATCACATCCCCCTACCAAAATCCAGCTGGCAAATTGGCCCGACCCGTGTATAGCCGTATCAAAAGTAACGCCTTAAGGTTTTCATCATGGCCGCTGATACAGACATTCACGTCCACCCCAAAGAGGTCATTGAGCGCGTCCTATCGATGGAATTGGTACGCGTCACCGAACGCGCCGCCGTATCGGCCGCCCGTCTCAGAGGTCGGGGCGATGAGAAGGGCGCCGATCAGGCCGCCGTGGATGCCATGCGCCGCGAACTCAACAAATTGCCCATCTCCGGCACCATTGTCATCGGTGAAGGGGAGCGCGATGAGGCACCCATGCTGTTCATCGGCGAAAAAGTCGGCAACGGCTCTGGCCCTAAGGTCGATATTGCGGTTGATCCTCTGGAAGGCACCACGCTCTGCGCCAAAGACATGCCCGGAGCAATCGCCGTGATGGCGATGGCACCCGCAGGCTCGCTCCTTTACGCGCCGGATGTCTATATGGATAAAATTGCCATTGGCCCGGGTTACGCCAAAGGCGTGGTCGATCTCGATGCGACCCCCGCCGACAATATCCACGCATTAGCCAAAGCCAAAGGCGTCAAGCCGAACGACATCAATGTCTTGATCCTTGACCGGCCCCGCCACGCAAGTCTCATCGAGTCGGTTCGCAGTACGGGCGCTTCCATCCGCCTGATCACCGATGGCGATGTCGCGGGCGTGATTTTTACCGCCATGCAATCCGTCACGGGCATTGACCTCTATCTCGGCAGCGGCGGCGCACCCGAAGGCGTGCTGGCAGCCGCTGCGCTGCGCTGCGTCGGCGGCCAAATGCAAGGCCGATTAATCCTCGACACCCAAGCCAAGATCGACCGCGCGCGGGGCATGGGCATCATCGACCCGATACGCAAATATGACATGGAAGAATTAGCCTCCGACGACGTGATCGTTTCCGCCACGGGAGTCACCGACGGGGCCCTCATGCACGGTGTGAGGTTTAACCGCGAAGTCATTGAAACAGAAACGATTGTGTATCGTTCAATCACCGGCACCGTGCGGCGGATTCACGGCGAGCATCGGGAGTTAGGGAAGTTTCGGTTGGATTGATAATTAAAGCGAGTAGCGAGTAGCGAGTAGCGAGTAGCGAGTAGCGAGTAGTTTTGATGCTTGGCGTCAACGTCAAGCACCCCCTATTCGCCACTCACCATTCGCTATTCGCTTCTAAGCTACCCCCAACATTAACTTCAAATTCTGCACCGCGGCACCCGAAGCGCCTTTACCCAAATTATCGAGCTTAGCCACCAACACCGCCTGCCGCGCGCTTTCATTCGCATAAACCCGCAATTCCAGCATATCCGTAGTGTTCAGCGACTCCGCTTCGAGCCTACCAGCCGTCACAGTCGCATCATCCATCGGCACGACACGCACAAGCTCGCATCCCTGATAGCGATCAACCAGCGCCGCATGCAAATCCGACGCCTTCGGCTTCCCATCCAGCTGATCCAAATGCAGCGGCACGCTCACCAGCATACCCTGCCGGAAATTGCCGACCGAAGGCACAAAAATCGGGCGTTGTTCGAGGTTGGAATAGGTCTGCAATTCCGGCACATGCTTGTGCGCGAGGCCTAATCCATAAACCTCGAAATGCGGGGCAGTGCCCGCCTCATACGCCTCAATCATGGATTTTCCGCCGCCGGAATAACCCGAAACCGCATTCACCGTGATCGGATAATCAACCAGAATAAATCCCGCATCGACCAACGGCCTAATCAGCGCAATGCCCCCCGTTGGATAGCATCCGGGATTAGCCACAAAATGCGCCCCCTCAATCATATCCCGCTGGGTCGGGTGTAATTCGGCAAAGCCATACACCCAGCCCGGCGCGATCCTATGCGCGGTAGAGGCATCGAGAATGCGTGGCGCATTCGCTCCCAGTTCCTTCGCAAGAGCTACCGCCTCAACCGCTGCATCATCCGGCAAACACAGCACCACAGCATCGACTTCGGCCATCATGGCCTGTCGGGCTTTCGGATCTTTGCGTAAAGCAGGATCGATGCTGCGCACCTCAATGCCATCCACATGGGCAAGACGCTCAGCAATCCCTAAGCCGGTTGTGCCTGCTTCGCCGTCGATAAAGACCGTTGCCTTGCCCATGGGGAGACTTCCTTTGCTAAAACTCAGTTATACCCAATCAGACATTTCGTTTCGAGGTAGTCATGCAGGCCAAAGGCCCCATATTCGCGGCCATTACCCGATTGCTTATAGCCCCCAAACGCCGAATACGGGTCAAACGCGGGATAATTGATCTGTACCGCGCCCACCCGCAACCGCCGCGCAATCCGCCTTGCGCGCTCGATATCGGCAGATTGCACATAACCCGCCAGCCCGTATTCCGTATCATTGGCTATACGAACCGCCTCATCCTCGTCTTTATAGCCGATGATCACCATCGTCATGCCAAAGATTTCAAGATTGGCAATCCGCATCGAGGGCGTCACATTCCCAAAAATCGTTGGCCGGGCAAAATAGCCCCGGTTTAAGCCTTCCGGCAGACCAAGCCCACCGGTCACAAGCGTTGCCCCATCCTCGATACCGGTCTTAATCAAGCCCTGCACCTTTTCCCAATGCGCTTTCGAGATCAAAGGCCCGAGCGTTGTCTTAGGGTCATTCGGATCACCCACCACATAGGATTCGGCCGCCTTCTTTGCAATCGCCATCGCATCGGCCATACGCGAATGCGGCACCAGCATCCGTTGCGGGCTATCGCAGCTCTCGCCGGAATTGAGGTAGCAACCAGCGACCCCATTGGTAACAGCTGCTTCAAAATCGACATCCTCGAGCAGAATATTGGCCGAGTTGCCGCCCAGCTCCTGCGCCACGCGCTTCACCGTGTCTGCAGCCGCTTTCGCCACCGCAATGCCGCCACGCGTTGAACCCGTGAACGAGACCATATCAATCCCCGGATGCGCCGCAATTGCCGCACCAACCGTCGGCCCATCGCCTTGCACGAGATTAAACACACCCTTCGGCACACCCGCTTCGTGCATAATCTCGGCCCATACAACGCCTGAGAGTGGAGCAATCTCGGATGGCTTCAGCACCATTGTGCATCCAGCGGCCAATGCAGGCGCGACTTTGCAGACAATCTGATTGATTGGCCAATTCCAAGGCGTGATCATGCCGACAACGCCAATCGCCTCATGCACGATCATTGTCGTGCCTTGCAGCCGCTCGAATTCGTAGGATTTCAGCACGTCGATGGTGGATTCCAAATGCGCCGTGCCAGAGCCCGCTTGCCAAGCCAGCGCGAATTCCCTAGGCGCGCCCATCTCAAGCGTCATCGCATCGGCAACATCCTGCTCGCGGCGTTTGTAGACGTCCAAAACCCGTGACAACAGGGCTAACCGTTCCTCACGTGTGGTTTGCGAAAAGCTCTCAAAAGCCTTGCGCGCTGCAACAACGGCGCGATCCACGTCAGACGCCGAGCCAAGCGAGATACGCGCACACACTTCCTCATTGGAAGGATTGATCACGTCAAACGGCTGAAGAGCAACCGGATCGATCCAAGTGCCGTCGATGTAGAATGTGAAATGATCCTTCATTTGGGCTTCTCCGTCGTCAAAAACTGTTCAGGTTCTGCATCATGGAAACGATCATAATTAAGCGTAGGATCCCCGTCCGGATCCGACTCTAAAATGTCGGCGTAACGATGATCCCACTTAATATCGTGCATATTATACCAATGCCGAGCGCGCACCTCTTGCGCCATATTTTCATCATAGCCCGCAATCGTCAGGATGAGCGTTGATATGGCCGCATCTTTTCCATCGCGGAATTGGTAGAGCGGCGAGTGCTCGTCGATCACATGAAAGATCGTCCAAGACAGTATAAAGACGGGATTTTCAACCCGCTCCAGCTTCAACTCGACAAAGCGGCGAAAGCTTTGCCCCTCAACGGATCGCCCATCCTTCAAAACCCAAAGCCGGGCAGACGCATCGCTCACCGTATTATGGCGTTCATTGGCAACTCGGATCATCAGCGTCGGCTTGCCATTAAAGGATGATACAACCGGATGTTTGGCAAACATGAACCGGGCGCGGGCGCGGGCAAAGCGCGTAAACATCAATCCCGTCGTTACCGCTACAAACAAAAGCCCGAAAAAATTCTCGATACTGGCAATGAAATGACCATAATACGTCATCGGATGCATGTCGCCAAAGCCAACGGTTGATAAAGCCTCGACGCTGAAGAAAAACAGCATCAGCAAATTGCCATCTTCCGTATTGGCAATCACATTGCCGCCCGCCCAATACAGCAAAGCGAACAGGAAATTTGTGGAGGCAAAAACCAAGGCAACCACCACAAAAAAGCGGGGCCAGGAAATCGCCAGACTCGTGTGATAGAGATCTGCAAAAGTGGAAGCACGCCCGCCACGGATGGTGAATTGCCGGGTTCCTACGCTGACTTTGCGAACCCCATTGCGCTTAACCATGCCTTGCTCTCCTTTATGACGTTAGGTCATATAGCTGTTCCAACGGCAAAAAAGGAGACTGGCCCAGCATTATTCCATCTTCTGGCTTGGCTTTTGCTCCTGACCTGCCAAAGTAGGCTTTCTAGGCTCTCATCTGGATGACATGATGAATATTCAGGCAAATGCTGTAGAAACGGGCACTAAACCTAACCCCCCAGCCTTTTTCGACGAGATGCGGTCCTCCGATGGGTCGATCCGACCAGCCTATCAGAAAATCGCCGAATGGATGAACCGGCAGTCGCGCGGCGGCATGGCCCGCAAGCAGGAAGAGGCCGAAGCGATTTTTCGACGCTTAGGGATTACGTTTGCCGTCTATGGTGACACGGCATCGAATGAGCGACTTATTCCCTTCGATCTCATCCCGCGCGTGATTGCGGCTCAGGAATGGCGTTTCCTGGAGCGCGGTATCGAGCAGCGCGTCCGCGCACTCAATCTTTTCCTCTATGATATCTACCACCGCCAAGAGATCATTCGTGCGGGCCGAATCCCCGCCGATCTCATCATCGGTAATGAGGCCTTTTTGCCGCAAATGATGGGATTTGATCCGCCCGGCAAGGTCTATTCCCACATTGTCGGCACCGATATTGTCCGCACCGGCGAGAATGCCTTCTTTGTGCTGGAAGACAACCTCCGCACCCCTTCGGGCGTCTCCTATATGCTGGAAGACCGGGAGGCGATGATGCATCTCTTCCCCGAGCTTTTCGCAGCCCATCGCGTTGCCCCGGTCGAACGCTACCCCGAAATGCTGCGCCAGACGCTCGAAAGCGTGCCGCCGCCAGCGTGTAAGGGCGATCCGACGATTGCCGTTTTAACGCCCGGCATTTTCAATTCGGCCTATTTCGAACACTCCTTCTTAGCCGACCAAATGGGCGTCGAATTGGTGCAAGGCTCGGACCTCTTTATCGAAGACGGCGCGCTCTACATGCGCACGGTGACGGGCAAAGAGCGCATCGACGTCCTCTATCGCCGCGTCGATGATTCCTTCCTCGATCCTTTAGCGTTCCGCTCCGACTCGACATTGGGCGTCCCCGGCCTGTTTGACCTTTACCGCGCGGGTGGTGTGACGATTGTTAACGCACCCGGCACCGGCATTGCGGATGATAAAGCGGTCTATGCCTATGTCCCCGACACCATCGAATTCTACACCGGCGAAAAGCCAATCCTGTCGAATGTGCCCACTTGGCGGTGCTCTATTCCGGATGAATGCGGGCATGTCATCGATAATTTACACGAACTCGTGGTCAAGGAGGTTCACGGCTCGGGCGGCTACGGCATGTTGATCGGCCCACACGCGACCAAAGCGCAACGCACCGAGTTTGAGAAAAAGATCAAAGCCAAGCCGTCGAATTACATCGCGCAACCAACGCTTAATCTATCAACTTGCCCGTCCAATGTCGGCGCAGGTTCGGCCCCGCGCCACGTCGATTTACGGCCTTTCGTGCTGATCGGCGATAAAATCCGCATCACACCGGGTGGTCTTACCCGGGTGGCGCTGAAAAAAGGCTCTTTGGTCGTCAATTCCAGCCAAGGCGGCGGCACCAAAGACACTTGGGTTTTGGAGGACTGACGATGCTCGGACGCACCGCTGCAAGCCTCTATTGGATGTCGCGCTATATTGAGCGCGCCGAAAACATCGCGCGCCTCACGGAAGTTGGCTATCGCATCTCGCTGACCCCCGATACTGGCTTCGGACACCGCGAGGATTGGAAATCGACCCTTGTGGCCGCTGGGGGCTATGATGACTATATGCGTCGTCACTCCGAGATTAAGCCGGAAAAAGTAAAGCATTTTTTGCTGTTTGACGGCGACAACCCCTCCTCGGTTCGCTCATGCTTGGAAACCGCCCGCAACAATGCCCGCGCGGTCCGTACCGCTCTCACGCGTGAAATGTGGGAGGCGTTAAATTCAACCTATATCGATTTTGCCTCCGTCAAATCCGCCGATCTTGGCTCCGGCAAACTGCCGGAATTTCTCGATTGGGTACGCCAGCGTTCGGCACTCTTCCGCGGCTCCATGCTCGGCACTTTGTTGCGCGACGAGGGCTTCCATTTCAGCCAGTTGGGAGCCTTTATCGAGCGCGCCGACAACACTGCCCGCATTCTGGACGTTAAATATTACGTGCTCTTGCCCACAAACGAGGCGGTTGGTGGCGACATCGATGCCTTTCAATGGGAAACCATATTGCGGTCGGTTTCCGCCCATCGTTCGTATCGACACGTCTACAAAGACCGCTATCGCCCACAAAACGTCGCCGATTTTCTGATTTTACGGCCAGAAATGCCTCGTTCCTTCTGCTTTTGTTACGGGTGGATCGAGCGATCACTGGAGAGCCTCTCCGAGGTGGTGGGCAAGCCAACGCCAAGCCTCACCGAGGCGCATGCCATCTTAAAGGATCTCAAAACCGGAAATATGGATGCGATTTTCCAATCGGGCTTACACGAATTCCTGACCGAGTTCTTGAAGCGTAACAATCTCGTTTCCGCCCATATTGCGGACGATTTCCATTTCAATTGAGTGAGCGTCCAGCGTCATGTTGATCACCATTCGCCATCGCACGGGCTATCGCTATTCGAGGCCCTTCAACCATGCGGTCCAGTCGCTTCGGCTAAGGCCACCATCCGGTAAAAGCCAACGCGTTCTCGATTGGACGATTGCAATTCCCGGCATCGAAAATGCCTCCTGCTATGTCGATGCGTTTGGTAATGCAGTTGATCTCGTCACCCCGCCCGGTTTCAGCGACCACCTCGAAATCATAGCCCACGGCGTCATCGAGACGTTCGACACAGCAGGCGTTACAGGCTTCACCGGGGAAGCCGTTCCGCCAAGCGTTTTCTTGCGCGCAACCGCTATGACCGATTCCATACCCGCCATGGACTCGCTGGCTCAATCCTGTCGTCGCACCACGCGGCTCGATGAGCTGCACGCCCTGCTCGCGACCATTCACGGCACCATCGCCTATGACACGACCGCGACGCACTCTCAAACCACCGCCATCGACGCTTTCAAGGCCAAGCGCGGGGTGTGTCAGGATCACGCGCATATCTTCATCGCCGGTGCCCGCACGCTTGGCATTCCAGCCCGCTATATCACCGGCTATTTATTGGTCGATGATGAAACGTCCGCTGTCGCGCATCATGCTTGGGCAGAAGCCTTTACCGAAGAGTTGGGCTGGATCGGGTTTGATGCCGCCAATGGCGTTTCACCCACCGAGAATTATGTTCGCTTGGCAGTCGGGCTCGATGCCATCACGGCAGCACCCGTGCGGGGCACGATGCGCGGCGCGGGCTCGGAGGATATGACGGTCGAGGTTGTCGTCGGCGCGGCACAAAACGCACAACAATAGGCAAATCGCCCCGCATTGGTGATGCCATTGCGTTGCATCATCGACAATGGGCAGCTATCATCATGAGCATGAACGGGGATTAGGCCTGACAGGAGCCCGCGCAATGAGTGTGATGCAAACAGAAGTGTTCGAAGCCTTCAGAGCCATTGATATTCCTGAAGAGAAAGCCTTGAAAGCGGCCGCAGCGCTCAGCAAGCGCGACGATGACGTAACATCGATCAAGAGCGAACTTTCCTTGGTGAAATGGATGATGGGTTTCGTATTGGCTTTTCAGGTAGCCATTTTCGTCAAATTATTTATGCATTTCTAAAATAGAGTTGGGAAAAAGCCCGTCCAGTCGCCAAAAACGGGAACAAAGGGTATTTCGTCCGTGACCTATTGTGTTGGCCTTCGCCTCGATAATGGAATTGTGTTTGCATCCGACACCCGCACCAATGCGGGGTTCGATAACATCGCCGTGTTCCGGAAAATGCATGTCTGGGAGCGCAAAGGCGACCGCGTTTTGGTTCTGCTTTCTGCCGGCAATCTGGCGGTAACCCAAGCCGTCATCTCCGGGCTTAACGAGCAGATCGACGCCAGTGTGGAGTCGGGTGAGGCCTCGCTGCTCAACGTCCAAACCATGTTCCAAGCCGCCCGTCTCGTCGGCGAGGCTGTGCGCGAGGTACGCCGCGTCGATGGTCCAGCGCTTGAGGCCAATAATGGTACCTTTGCCGCTTCCTTCATCCTCGGTGGCCAAATTCATGGCGAGCCGCCGCGCATGTTCCAGATTTACGCGGAGGGCAATTTCATCGAGGCGACGAAGGACACGCCTTTCTTCCAGATCGGCGAACACAAATACGGCAAGCCGATTTTGGACCGCGTCGCCCGCCCCGATATGACGATGGGCGAAGGCACAAAAGTCATCATGATTTCGTTCGATTCAACGCTCCGCTCCAACCTTTCTGTCGGAATGCCGATTGATTTGCTGATGTATGAGCGGGATTCGATGGAAATCTCCTATCAACGCCGCATTGGTGCCAATGACCCCTATTTCGAAAAGCTCTCGAAAGGCTGGTCGGGCGCATTGCGCGAGGCGTTTAAAAACATCGATAATTACCGCGATCCATCGGCGGTCGAGGGCGACGAGGCGCAAAAGACCCTGTCATTCGATCCCATGGCAGCAAAATGAACCCGGCTGATTGCCGTTTTTATGCAGGCGTCGATGGTGGCGGTACCCGCTGTCGCGTCCGGTTACGCAAAGCCGATGGCAAAGAGCTGGCATTTACCGAGGGCGGCAGCGCGAACGTTCATTTTGACCCCGAAGGCGCGCTGAAAACCATTCAAGCTACGCTTCATCGAGCCTTTGTCGAGGCTGGCATCACCGATACCGATAAGGCCCATACAGGCTTGGGCTTGGGGTTGGCAGGCATTGTCTCGCTCGCCGACTCGGCTCGCGTTCAAACCGCTTTGGCCGGATATTGTCATATCAAAGCCGAAAGTGATGCCGCCGCCGCCTGCCTTGGTGCCCATGCCGGTGCCGATGGCGGGCTCGTGATTGCAGGCACGGGATCAGCAGGCTTTGCCATCGTCAAAGGCACAATGACCGGAATTGGTGGCCGTGGCTTTTCAATCGGCGATGAAGGTTCGGCCGCGCGCATCGGCTGGGAAGCGTTGCGGCAATCGCTTTTGGCAGCCGATGATCTCGCACCAAAGACGAAGATGACATTCCATATGATGAAGCGCTTCGAGGGCGATCCCGCCGCTGTCACGCGTTGGACGGCAACAGCACGCCCGGCGGATTATGGGGCGTTGGCCCCCATTGTTTTCCTTCATGCAGAAAAAGGCGATGCGGCCGCTCTGCCCATCCTAAAAAAGGCAGTCGAGTCCATCCTCGCCCTAAGAGCGGCACTGCAACGGCTAGGCGCAGACCGCATCGCACTGGTTGGCGGCCTCGCTGAACCCTTAAAGCCTTGGATTGAATTAGCCGCAAAAGATCCTTTCGTTCAGCCCTTGCACGATGCAGCCGATGGAGCGATCCTGCTAGCAGGCGGGAAACTTCTATGAAGCAGGTCTTTTTCGGCGCAACGCTCTTTGACGGCTTGTCCTTTCACGAGGATCAGGCGCTGGTGACCGATGGCGCGATCATTACCGCGATCATGCCAGTTTCAGAGCGTCCACGCGACGTTATCCAACACGATCTGGGCGGCGGCATTCTCTCACCCGGTCTCATTGACGCCCAGATCAATGGTGGCGGTGGCGTTTTGCTGAATGAAACACCCTCCGTCAAAGGCATCAGCGCCATTTTAGACGCTCATCGGCGCTATGGCACGACCCACGCTTTACCGACCCTCATCACCGACGCCCCAGATCTTCTCGCCGAAACGCTGGCCGCCGGAAAAATGGCCAAGGACTATGTGCCCGGTTTTCTCGGTCTCCATATTGAAGGCCCTTTCATCGACCCAAAACGCGCCGGTGCCCACCCGGTCGAGTATATACGCTCGATGACAAACGCAGATGCCGAACAGCTCATCGAACACAAAGCGGGGGTGTTGTTTCTAACCCTTGCGCCCAACCGCGTGTTGCCTGAGCTTATCGCCAAACTCATCGCCAACGGCGTGGTGGTCAGCCTCGGCCATTCGGAAGCAACCGATGCAGAAGCGTTTGCCGCCATGGACGCAGGCGCGTCCGCCGTGACGCATCTCTATAACGCCATGAGCCCGCTCAACCATCGCGCGCCGGGCCTAACCGGTGCCGCCCTCGCCGATCCACGCGTCATCGTCGGCCTGATCGCAGACGGCCACCATGTCAGCCCTACGGCTATCCGCGTGGCACTCGCCGCAAAGGGAGCAGAAGGAATTGCCCTTGTGTCCGATGCCATGCCGCCCGCGGCAGGTGGGCCGGACCATTTCGAGCTTCAGGACCGCATCGCAACGCGTATTGGTACCCGCTTAACGCTACCTGATGGTACACTCGCCGGTGCTGCCATCACACTGCTTGATGCTGTCCATTATCTTGTTCGTGATATGCGAATTGATCGGGCGAAGGTGCTGCAAATGGCAACCTCTACCCCGGCTAAAATGGTAGGTCTCGACACCCATCTCGGCCGCCTCGCCCCGGGCTATTCCGCGAGCCTCGTGCATTTGACGGATGATCTCGCTGTGCAATCCGTTTGGATGGATGGGTTGGCCTGTCCGTGATCACTTCACGCCAAACATACAAGCACTCGCATTTTTAATCCCACCGAACCATCCGCGGCCATTTTTTATTTTTATATAAGTAACATTTGTGTTACTCAGTAGGCGATGATCGAACTACGATATTTCATCGATGACGAAGGCAATTGTCCGTTCGAAGATTGGTTCGTCCGGCTGGATGCGACCGCTGCTGCGAAAGTAACAACTGCATTAGCAAGGGTTGAACAAGGCAATCTTTCGAACGTTAAAGGCGTCGGCGGGGGCGTATTCGAGTATCGGATAGATTGGGGCCCCGGCTATCGTGTCTATTTCGGTCAGCAGGATCGAGTGTCGGTCATCCTCCTGACTGGCGGCACAAAGAAGCGGCAACAGCGGGATATTGATTTAGCTCAGGCGCTTTGGGTTGAATTTGAGCGAACAAAGCCAACATAAGAAATCGGGTGAATAAAGATGGCAACGACGAAAAGCTTCAAAGAACTGGTTCAAGACCGTGTTAAACATGATCCCGAATTTGCGACAGCCCTCTTGCGCGAGAGTATCGATAGAATGCTGACAGGTGATGTGGATATAGCCAAAACACTGTTACGCGACTATATCAAGGCCACGATCGGTTTTGAAAAACTGGGTGAAGCCACTTCATTGCCATCCAAAAGTTTGATCCGGATGTTTGGGCCCTTAGGCAATCCCCAGGCCCGAAACCTGTTTGGTGTGTTGGGTTATTTGCAAAAGCAAGCAGGCGTGGAGTTCCACGTGACGGAAGCCCGGCGGTAAAGCAGTCAGGCTTCATGCGAGTTATGTTGCAGTGCAATATTTATCTGCTACTATGATCGGCAAGTTTTAAAGGGGAGCGGAGGCGATGAGCGGCGTGTGGAAGACCAAATATGGCTACCGCAAGGTAAAAGAAGCTCCGCCGGAGCTGAAAGAGGCCATTGAGGCGGCGCGCGACATCACCGACGACCCGGCAGCTCAGGCCGAGATTGCCGCTGCTTTGATGGGAATGCCCGTCGAAGAGGTTAAAAAAGAAGTCATGCGGTCGGTCGCCCAGCGTAAAATGACCGAACGGGTCAGCACCATTTCGCGCGGTGGCGCAAAGCCCGCAGTAGTGGTAGAACGTAGCACAAGGCGACGCGTTCGCGTGTTCGACGTTTAAGCACCACTTTCTTCATCAAAGCTCCCCTCTCCTATCCGCCGGGTTATCATGGATTATCTAGTTTCTCTCGCGCTCGATCCAGCCGCCTGGGTCGCCCTTGCCGCCCTCATCGCGATGGAAGTCGTGCTCGGCATCGATAATCTCGTTTTTATTTCGATTTTGACAAATAAATTACCCCCCGAACAACAGAAAAAAGCCCGCCAAATCGGCATCTCGCTCGCTTTGTTGCTGCGCCTTGGCTTGCTCGGCACGCTGGCCTTTATCGTGCACCTCACCGAGCCAGTGATTAGCGTCTTGGGGCAATCCTTCTCCTGGCGCGATCTGATTTTGCTAGCGGGCGGGCTTTTCCTCGTCTGGAAAGCCACCAAGGAAATCCATCACGCGGTGGATAAAGACGACGAGTCCGATCTGTTCGACAGCCCCGTCACGCGCGGCATGTCGGCGGCGATTGCACAAATTTTAGTGCTGGATCTGGTTTTCTCGATCGATAGCATCATCACGGCCGTTGGCATGACGTCCCATTTACCCATTATGATAATCGCCGTTCTCGTGGCTGTTCTCACCATGTTGCTGGCGGCTGAGCCACTCTCCAACTTCATCCATCACAATCCAACCATTGTGATGCTGGCTTTGGGCTTCCTGATTATGATCGGCATGACCTTGATTGCGGAAGGATTTGGCGTTCACGTTCCAAAGGGCTATGTGTACACCGCAATGGCCTTTTCTGCGGGCGTTGAGGGCTTAAACATGCTCTCGCGACGGACGCGGACGAAATCGAAAGCGTAAAAACCATGGTTGATTCGGGAAGAGGCCGGTTGTGAGCGCGTTGCCGCGCGTCGGCCTTATCCCGAATCTTCTGGGGCTTGGTCTCTTTTGGGGCCTTTCGCCCATCGCCACCAAATTTCTGGCGATGAACCATGTCTCGCCTTTTATGACGATTACCTTCTCGGGCTTTGGCGTTGGAATCGGCCTGTTTCTTGTCTGGCGTGCGTTCGGCAAGGTCGAACTCGCAAGCTGGCCGTTGTGGTTGTTTGGCGCAGGCTGCGCGATCCTTCTCAACCTGCCCTTTGGCCTCAGCCTCATCCTCATCGGCCATATACCGGTAGCGACCTATTCCATCATCACCTCGACAACGCCACTGTTTGGCTATGCTATCGCCGTTCTGATTGGCGTGGAACGGATGGGTTGGGCGCGCGCCAGCGCCATCCTCTGCGGCTTTGCGGGCAGTGCTTTGCTGCTGATTAATCCCGATACAGCCAAAGGCAGCGATTTATTTCTCGCCATCGATATTTATACGCTCGCCTGCTTTGCGCTCCCGCTTTTTTACGCGCTGTATCACATCTTCGCCTCGCGCTTTTGGCCCAAAGGCTGCGAAACCGGCGCCGTCAGCATCGCCGAGAGCATTGCGAGCGGCGTCTTGGTGCTGCCTTTCCTTCTGCTGACCGATCGCTCCGAATCCTATGATATCCCGACCTCCGCTATGATCGCGTTGGGAACCGTTACGCTCCTCTGGGTCATTGAGCGGATAACCTTCTTTAATCTCGTCAGGAATTTTGGCCCCGTCTCAACCGTGCAGGCGGTCAATTTAGCCACCATGAGCTCGGTCGTACTGGGTCATTACATTTTTGGCGAGCCGATTGACGCGCGTTTGATCGTCAGCGGCGCTTTGGTGCTCGGCGCGCTGTGGCTCAATGCCAAGGCGGAAAAAGCCCGTTCCGCCTCTCACGCCGCGGCCTAAACGCCCCCAATGCAAGAAGTGGGATTGCAGGGACGCGTTCCATTCGCTACGGATTTTTGATGCAACCGCTTGCCATCACCATGGGCGATCCAGCCGGAATTGGTCCGGAAATCATCGCCAAGTTTTTCTCACAGGGGGCTTCTGCCCCGGCCATCGTCATTGGTGACGCGGGTTGTCTTGAGCGCGCCGCAAATGCCCTGTCGCTCCCGCTTGCTATCCGCACCATCACCGCGCCAAATGATGCGCAGTATATGCCCGGCACGATGAATGTCCTGTCCATCTCGGCATTACCCGACGATTTGCCCCTAGGCCAGATTGATGCCCGCGCGGGCCAAGCGGCTTTTGACTACATCACCACCGCGATAGACTTGGCACTTGCGGGTAAGATTGCCGGTATCGTCACCGCGCCGATCCATAAAGAGGCCCTAAAAGCGGCGGGCATCCGCTATCCCGGCCACACCGAAATTCTAGCCGACCGTTCCGGCACGTCGGATTTTGCGATGATGCTGGCCAATGACGAACTCCGTGTCATCCTTGTCACCATCCATGTCTCGCTCAGATCGGTCCCCGATCTCATCACCAAAGCCCGCGTGTTGAAAACCATCGAACTTGCTGACGCCGCATGCCGGGCCTATGGAATTCAAAACCCGAAAATCGCAGTCGCAGGCTTAAACCCCCATGCCGGCGAAGGCGGACTTTTCGGCCATGAGGAAGAAACGGAGATTACGCCTGCGATTATAGCGGCAGCCGCTCAGGGCATTCAGGTTTCTGGCCCCTTTGCGGGCGATACGATTTTCATGCGCGCCCGTCGTGGCGAATTCGATATCGTCGTCGCGCAATATCACGACCAAGGCCTCATCCCCGTCAAATATATGGGCATTGAGCACGGCGTTAACGTCACCATCGGCCTGCCCTTTATCCGCACCAGCGTTGATCACGGCACCGCCTTCGACATTGCGGGCCAAGGCTCAGCCGACGCATCGTCACTGCGCTATGCCTTCGAGCAGGCGCGCTTGTTGCAAAACGTGGCTGCCCGATGAGCAAAGGGCCGATCATTATCCTCGTCGAGCCGCAACTTGGCGAAAACATCGGCATGGCGGCGCGCGCCATGGCAAATTTCGGCCTGCACGAGTTGCGCCTCGTTCGCCCACGTGAAAACTGGCTGAACCAGAAAACCGAAGCCGCAGCAGCAGGCGCGGATTTCGTGCTGCATGGCGCAACGCTTTACGACTCGCTGAAAGAGGCGATAGCCGACCTGAACTTCGTCTACGCCACCACGGCGCGTGAACGCGGGCAAGGCAAACCCGTTCACGGACCAACGGACGCTGCCAGCAATCTCAAAATCCGCATCGACGAGGGCGAGAAGGTAGGTGTCCTCTTCGGTCGCGAGCGCACCGGGCTCGAAAACAGTGACATCGCGCTGACCGACGCGATCTGCACCTATCCGATTGATCCGGGCTTCTCCTCGCTCAACCTCTCCCAAGCGGTGCTGATCATGGGATACGCCTTCCGGCTGGCGGGCAACGATGCCACCCTGCCCTTCGGCCAAAAAACCCGCTGGCCGCCCGCCGAGCGCGGCGCCGTCTTGAACTTCTTCGATTATCTCGACGAGAAGCTCGAAGAACGCGGCTTTTTTCGCCCCGCCAACAAAAAGCACCGCATGAGCATGAATTTGCGCAATATCCTATTGCGCATCGGCATGGACGAGCAAGACTTGCGCACATTGCGAGGCATGATCGTGCGTTTGGTCGAAGGCCCCCGCGTGCCCTATTCCAAACAAAGAAAACGCGAAGCGGCGGAAAAAGCCGCCCGTGACACGTCGCAGGACGACGAGACATGAGCGGTAACCCGCCGACCATTCTGGTGTTCGATTCCGGCGTTGGCGGGTTGACCGTTCTGGCCCCCATCCGCGCCGCACGACCCGATGCACATTACGTCTATATCGGCGATACGGCCTGCTTCCCCTATGGCGAACTACCCGAGCCAACGCTGATCGAACAGGTGACAACCATCATCACCGAAATGGCCGAACGCTTTCAACCCGATCTCATCGTGATCGCGTGCCACACCGCCTCAACCTTGGTGCTGCCAGAGCTTCGCGCCAGGCTATCGATCCCGATCATCGGGACCGTGCCCGCCATTAAACCCGCCGCCGAACAATCGAAAAGCAAGCTCATTTCGGTATTAGCCACACAAGGCACGGTGAAACGCGATTATACGGCGACCCTTATCCGCGATTTCGCGGGCGAATGCGAGGTAACCCTCGTTAGCGCCAGTCTGCTCGCTGGTCTGGCAGAAGCCGTTTTACGCGGTGAAGCCGTTGAAGATGCCGCCATCTTGCACGAAATCTCGCCCGCCTTTGTCGCCAATGAAGACAAGAAAACCGATTGTATCGTGCTCGCCTGCACCCATTATCCATTGCTGCTAGCGGCTTTCCAGCGTGTAGCCCCTTGGTCTGTGACCTGGATCGACCCAGCCCCCGCAATCGCCAGACGCGTGGTGCAATTGCTCGGCGAGGCGAAAACCGACACAGCAACGCCACCACGAGGGCTTGCCCTCCTCACGGACGAGGCTAGTTGGACGAATGCGTTGGAAAGCGCCTTTGCTGACTATGGCTTAGTTCGCTTTAATGGCAAATGATTGAAGTGTTTTGGTATTGATTTTTCAATTCGATCGCATATCCTGTCCATAGGTCAAACTGTTGACCAATCCATAGACCAGTGGACCAGTTCATTCCGACAGACTGCATCAAGCAGTGGCTTTTGCCTTGGGAGTGGACTGGTCCCATTCTCCCATGAATTTATCAATGTCATTGCCGCTTTACGCAATCCTATTGGACGGTGGCTTTTTAACGAAAAAGCTTTACGCCAAACATAGTCGGCACCCGACAGCTGACGATATTGTGAATGAATGCGCAAGGCTACAAGCACTACCCTTCGTTGCAGGATATGAGTTACTTCGTATTTATTACTATGATGCTCCCCCTTCGTCGGAAGCCGTTAGCAAGCCTGTTTCCAAAGCACGGATTAATCTCGCGTCAACCGAAAGGTTTCGTCTTAGCCAGTCGCTTTATGACCAACTGGTCTTAAAGCCCAATTTTGCGCTCAGAATGGGCGAGACGAGCCTTTCGCCGAACAAGTGGTCGATCAAAGATCGTTCGGCAAAGGATCTAATAAAGGAACCCCGTGCCCTTATCGACGAGGATTTTGAACTCAACATCACTCAAAAAGGGGGCGACATGCGCATCGGATTGGATATGGCCCGATTAGCGCTTCGGGAAACGGTACGTGCCGTTATCGTTGTGACGGGAGACTCCGATTTTGTACCTGCATTTAAATTCATTCGCCGTGAAGGCGTTAAAGTAATTTTTGACCCCATGGGCCATAATGTTCGACAAGAACTCCGCGCTCACTCAGATATTGTCATATCTTAAGTTTGACATCTCCCCCGTCTCCCCCTATGAACCACGCTTCGCTTAGCGGGTCCCTCGGGCCCGCTTGGCGTTTTGACGCACCCGTGGTTGGTTTTGCATGCAATTCTAACCTGTCGGCCTGAGAGATCGGGCAGTAGGAGGGCGCGTTCCTCGTAACTTCGCTTTTGAAGAGGAACAGCGATGAGCAAGCGTATTGCCGCTAAACATAAGATTGACCGCCGTTTGGGTCAAAACATCTGGGGCCGTCCGAAGAGCCCTGTAAACCGCCGCGAATATGGCCCAGGTCAGCATGGACAGCGCCGCAAGGGCAAATTGTCCGACTTCGGCACGCAGTTGCGCGCCAAGCAAAAGGTCAAGGGCTATTACGGCAACATTTCGGAAAAGCAGTTCCGCCGGTATTACCACGAAGCCGTGCGCATCAAGGGGGATTCGGGCGAAAACCTGATCGGCCTGTTGGAGCGTCGCTTGGATGCGGTTGTCTACCGCGCCAAATTCGTCGCTACCGTCTTCGCCGCCCGCCAGTTCGTCAATCACGGTCACGTGAAGGTCAATGGTCGCCGCGTCAATATCGCGTCTTACATGGTTAAGGTTGGCGATGTGATCGAGGTGAAGGAAGCCTCCAAGCAGTTGGCCTTCGTTCTCGAAGCCACCCAGCTCGCCGAGCGCGATACGCCCGATTACGTCGAAGTTGATCACTCCAAGATGACGGCCAAGTTCATCCGCATTCCTGCGTTGGCTGACGTGCCCTATCCGGTGCAGATGGAGCCTTCGCTCGTTATCGAGTTCTATTCGCGCTAAAATTCGATACCACAAACGGTATCATACGATATCAACGCGCTGCCCTGGGAAACTGTGGCAGCGCTTTTTTTATGCCCGATCGTGGACCTCACTTTCGGTGGCTGCATAGACCTGTTACGATCTTTCAAAAATCAAAGGGTAGTTACCTTCACCGTGACCCGATCTAACCAAAGGAGCCCAAAAAATGGCGCAGTTTACCGGCAAAATCGCCGTCGTTACCGGATCGACCCAAGGCCTTGGCAAAGCGGTCGCGCGTTTGTTGGCCGAGCGTGGCGCAGAAGGAATCGTCATTTGCGGCCGCAATCAGGCCCGCGGCGAGGCAACGGCCAAAGAGATCACTGCCACCCATGGCACCAAGGTGATTTTCGTCCGCGCCGAGCAATCCAACCTTGAAGACTGCAAAACCATCATCGCCACCGCCGATAAAACCTTTGGCCGGATTGATACGTTGGTCAATTGCGCGGCCATCACCAATCGCGGCACGATTTTAAACACCACGCCTGAATTGTTCGACGCAATGTTCGACACCAATGTCCGCGGCCCCTTCTTCCTCATCCAAGAGACGCTAAAGGTGATGATCCGCGAAAACATCGAAGGCACCATCGTCAATATCGGTTCGATGTCGGCCAAAGCGGGACAACCCTTCCTCACCGCCTATTGCGCTTCAAAAGGCGCGCTCGCCACGCTTACCGAAAACATTGCCTTCTCGGTGTTGCGCAACCGCATTCGCGTCAATGGCCTGAACATCGGCTGGATGGCGTCTGAGGGCGAGCATCTCATTCAGCAAAGCGATGGCAACCCACCCGATTGGCTGGAAAAAGCAGC
>CANCAR010000009.1 GCA_947374125.1 Hyphomicrobiales bacterium
TCGGCTGATTATGCACAAGGAAGACTCGATGAAGAGGGTTTGGCTGCGATTGATGAAGAAAAGGCGGGTCTACAACATCTCTCCTCTGAGCGGCTTCGGGTTGAAATGCTGAAGCTGCTGATGGCGCGGCGTGCTGTGCCTGTTCTGACGGTGATGAGCCATCAGGGGATCTTCGATTTAATCCTAGGCCTAACCGTCAATGTTGAGGCGCTCGGTGCTTTGCTGGAGCATGATCCCGGTGCCGACGCGCTTTTGCGCTTGGCGGCTTTTTGCGTGCATAAAGCGGATGATGCGGATGTTATCAAGGAGCGCTTGCGGTTATCCAATGCGGAGACAGATCGGATAACCCAAATTGGCAAGGCGGTGATGTTGCTGTCTATTCAATCTAAACGTCTCGAGGCTAAGGGTGTTCGAAAACTGGCATTTCGGTTGGGCCGTCGGGCGCTTTCTGATGCCTTGGCGATTGACGGCGCGCGTCGAGGCTATGTGGTGGAGCCTTCGCTTTTTGAAGCCGCGGGTGGGGCACCTACACTCTCGCCCTTTACGGGCGAAATTCTCTTGAAGCGCGGCCTTAGTCCCGGGCGACAGATTGGTGAGATCATTCGGCGCGCGGAAGAGGCTTGGATGGACGCTGATTTTCCAACCGAGCCTGCTACGCTTGGCCATATCTTGCATGATTCCATCAAACACCTGTCCTGAATGACAGGTCGATTAGGACTTAACTCTTCGCTGCTTCATGCGTTAGAATGAAGGTTCAGGGAGTAATGCATCGTGGGATCATGGTCCAGACGTCCATTAGGAGTTGCCGAGCGCCTTTCGGAACGCCGCAAGGCTGGCGGACCTGTGAACGATGCGTTCAAGAAAGAAGCTGGCCAATGGAGCCGCGAGACCTTTGTCATGCCGCGGACAGATGCACGCGATAAGGCCAGAGCGCTTTTCGCTCGTTTCCCGAAAGCTGCCTATATGACTGAGATCGAGTGGTGGCGTGAATGTGACGACGGCCAAATTGAATTCACCATTCGCCGCTTGAGAAGTGCGGATTGAAGGGTTTGGCATTACGCCTTGCTTTCGCCTCGAAAACCCGCGACCTTCGGTGACGTCGTCTTCCTTTCGCTTTAATTGACCTGAGTGAGCCCTTTGCGATGAATGATGTAAAATCTGAAACCGGAATGTCCGAAAGCGAACTGCTTGCGGTAGCGGAGGGTATTTCCGAGCAGCTGATGACGGCGCGCGAGGCGATTGGGGACGTTATTTTCGGCCAGCATGAGGCGGTGGAAAATACGCTTGTTACCTTGCTCGCAGGGGGCCATGCTTTGCTGGTAGGCGTCCCAGGCCTTGCCAAAACAAGGCTCGTCGAAGCACTCGGCATTGTTTTGGGGCTGGATAGCCGACGGGTTCAGTTCACGCCGGATTTGATGCCTTCGGATATTATCGGTTCGGAAGTGATGGAAGAGGGGCCAGACGGGCGGCGGCAGTTTCGTTTTCTAAAGGGTCCGGTGTTCACGCGTCTATTGATGGCAGACGAGATCAACCGCGCAAGTCCGCGAACGCAATCGGCGCTTTTACAGGCGATGCAGGAATATCATGTTACCGTTGCCGGGGAGCGTTATGACTTACCCCGTCCGTTCCACGTGCTCGCGACACAAAATCCAATTGAGCAAGAGGGGACCTATCCGCTTCCCGAAGCACAGTTGGACCGCTTTTTGATGCAAGTGGACGTTCCCTATCCGGATGAGGCGACCGAGCGGCGCATTCTCGTAGAGACGACATCCAGCCAAGAAAAGCAGGCTCGGGCAGTTTTGTCGGCGGATGATCTTGCTCACGCACAGGCACTTGTTCGGCGGATGCCGATTGGCGAGTCGGTTGTTGATGCCATTTTGTCCCTCACGCGTGCGGCGCGTCCGGGACAGGGGAGGGAAGAAATCACGCGGCATCTGGCTTGGGGGGCGGGCCCACGAGCGGGACAAGCGCTGATGCTGGCGGTGCGCGCACGCGCGTTGATTCAGGGTCGGCTTGCGCCTTCGATTGATGATGTGTCAGCCCTTGCCAATCCCGTCTTAAAACATCGACTTGCGCTCAGCTTTGCGGCGCGGGCGGAGGGAAAAACGGTGGATACGCTGATTGCCCGTCTCGTCGAACTTCTCCTTTAACGAGGATGAATTAAGGTGACAAAAGTCACGCTTTCCCGACTACAAACCGCGACGACGAGACACCGTGCGACGCAGGCAGCCGCATTGGCTGAGCGCTTACCCTTGATCGTGCTTGAAGCAAGGCGAATTTCAGCATTGCTGACCGCTGGATTACATGGTCGGGGAAGGGCGGGTGAAGGGGAGAGCTTTTGGCAATATCGGCCATTTTCAACAGGCGAGTCGGCGAGCCGGATCGATTGGCGTCGTTCGGCACGGCATGAGGCGCAGTTTTTCGTTCGTGAGCGAGAATGGGAGGCGGCCCATACCGTTTACCTCTGGGTGGATCGCTCCGCGTCGATGCAGTTTGTATCAGACCTCGCACCGATTTCGAAAGTGGACCGAGCGCTCGTGATTGGTTTGGCGCTGGCGGATCTCTTGGTGCGCTCTGGCGAGAGTGTTGGGTTGATTGGATTGGCAAAACCAACGGCCTCACGCCGCGTGATCGACCTCTTTGCCCAGGCTTTGCTTTCCAACCCGGCGGAAGACGACGAAGCGATACCGGCATTGCCTTTAACGCCGCGCAGCGAGGCTGTTTTAATTGGCGATTTTATTGCGGAGGAAGGCGATATTGCCCGCGGCCTAGCAGGTTTGGCATCCTTCGGCGCCCGGGGGCATCTTGTGCGCATTGCTGACCCGGCTGAAGTCCTGTTCCCGTTTTCTGGACAGACCGAATTGCGCGGTGTTGAAACGAGCGAACGGCTCGATATTGGCGACGCTTCCGCGTTTCGCGGGGGTTATCTCGAAACCATGGCAGCCCATGGAGTGGCGCTTGAAAGACTTTGTGCGCAAAAGGGGTGGACCGTTGATACGCATGGCACCGAGCGTCCATCATCGGAGGTATTACTCGCGCTGATCAACCGGATTGCGGCGCGATGATGGGTTTCTTGTCGCTCGGTTTTTCGCAACCCTTCGTATTGATGGCGCTTTTTGCGTTACCGGCCCTTTGGGTGGTGTTGCGCGTCAACCCGCCAAGGCCTGTTTCCATATTCTTTCCGCCGCTTCCTCTTTTGGCGAAATTGCGCACGCAACAGCCCGAGCCGCGCCGATTACCGCTGTGGCTCTTGATCGTGCGTATGCTGATCGCTTTTGCCGTGGTTGTGGCCATGGCAGGGCCAATTTTCGCGCCGAGCCAGCGTGTTTTAACGGGCTCCGGCCCGATATTGCTGGTTATGGATTCGGGATGGGCATCAGCCAATGACTGGGTTATCCGGGTCGCATCAGCCGAAAACATTTTGAGTGAGGCGGATGCGGCGGGGCGGTCGGTGGCAATCCTTGCTTCTAGCACTGCCGAAGCGCCCGTTCTTTCGTCGGCAACCGCCGTCCGTGATCGATTGAGAGGCCTTGTTCCTGCTTCCTTTGCGGTTGATCGGGCGGGGATGTTGCCGAAACTTCGCACTTTTTTGGCTACCCATAGCGATGCCGAACTTGTTTTCGTCACCGATGGTCTTTTTAGAACTCGCGATCAAAATGTTCTTCCATCGCTTGCCGAAGCGGTTGAAGGGCACAGGATCGTTGTTATTGGTGGCGAGGCCCCGGCTTTGGCGTTGGCTGGTATTCGAAACGGCCTCGAAGGCCTTTTCGTTCGCGTTGTGCGGGCTGATACGGCCGATGAACAAAAGGGCCTCGTTCGCGCATATGATACGAAAAATCGACCCATTGGTGAGGCGAGTTTCGTCTTTAAGACTCTATCCGATTCAACAGATGCGACGTTCGCTTTGCCGAGCGAATTGCGGAATGAGATTTCTCGTATTGAGATTGATGGCGTCCGGACAGCGGGCGCCGTAGCGTTGATGGATGGGGAAAGTCGGCGGCGTAAAATTGGCCTTGTGGCAGGGACTTCTACCGATATCGCGCAACCTTTGCTCTCGCCAAACTGGTTTGTGGCACAAGCGTTAAAACCGTTTGCCGATCTTATTGAGCCGCGCGGCGGTGCTGGCGAAGCGATCACGAAAATCCTTGAGTCAAAAGCGTCGATGCTTGTTTTGGCCGATATTGGCAATCTCCCGACTGATGTTGAAAAGCAATTGGCTGACTATGTCGTGCAAGGGGGCGTATTGGTGCGGTTTGCTGGCCCCCGAATGGCAGCGATGCGCGATACGCTGATGCCGGTTCGTATCCGATCCGGTGATCGGGCGCTTGGTGGAGCCCTATCGTGGGAAAGCCCAAAGCGACTTGCACCTTTTTCGGCGGAAAGTCCGTTTTTTGGCCTTGATGTGCCTATGGAAATTGCCGTTACGCGGCAATTATTGGCCGAACCTGATGCTGATCTTGGTCACAAAACTTGGGCAGCATTATCCGATGGCACACCGATTGTAACGGCGGAAAAACGCGGGCGGGGTACGCTCGTTCTGTTTCATATAACGGCTGATACGAGTTGGTCGAACCTGCCGATTTCAGGCCTATTTGTGGACATTTTGCGCAAAATCGTAGCGCTTTCTTTCGCAACCGCTGAAAGGTCTCAGCCGATTGATAGCAAAGCGGTGGCTATGCCGTTTCGGACCATGAACGGCTTTGGTGTTCTGGGTGCACCCTCAGCCGGTGATAAGTCTGCAGAGCGTGCCACTTTAGTGGCTGACCGGGATCATTCGGCAGGCTTTTATGGCGATCCGGAAAATCCGAGGGCGCTCAATGTTCTGAACGGCAGCGATACGCTCCGCCGCATCGATTTTGGCGCCCTTGAAGCCGTTCAGCTTCCACTCCTGCGAGCCCATGCGGTTGATCTTCGTGCCGCGTTGTTGGTTTTCGCGGTGGTATTGTTCGTTATTGATACGATTGCTACGTTGATTTTAAGGGGTGGTATGAGCTTGAAGGCAAGGCGACTGGCTAAAACGCTTGCAGCTTTGGCCCTTTTGCTGTTGGCAGGGAGTCTTTTCTCGATTCAAAGCGCCAAAGCCGCGTCTATCGCCCCGAAGGATGCGGAAGGTCCTCTCCTCACCCACCTCGCTTACATTATAACGGGCGATGCTACGTTGGATGAGGCAAGCCGTGCGGGGCTTTCAAGCCTCGCGCTGTTTATGGCGGAACGAACAGCGTTGGAACCCGGAGAGGCGGTTGGGGTGAATCTCGCGACCGATGATCTTGCGGTCTATCCCTTGCTCTATTGGCCGATGGCACCCAATCAGCCTGTACCGAATGCGGCTAGTCTTGCTAAAATTGATGCCTTCATGCGCGACGGCGGGACGATGATTTTCGATACCCATGATGCCGCCTTGAACTTACCGGGTTCTAACGGAACACCTGAAACTCGGATGCTGCGTTCTGTGCTTGCGGGACTGTCGGTTCCAGACCTTGAGCCGGTTCCGACGGATCATGTGCTCACCAAAGCCTTTTTTCTGATCTCTCGTTTTCCTGGGCGCTATGCGGAGGGAAAGACTTGGATTGAAGCGCTGCCGAAAGTGTCGCCGGATAGTGAACAACCGGTTCGAGCAGGGGATGGTGTGTCGCCCATCATGATCACGTCGAATGATCTGGCCGCGGCGTGGGCCACCGATCGAAACGGTGAGCCGCTTTATCCGCTCACCCAATCCATGCCACGGCAACGTGAAATGGCGATGCGGGCGGGTGCTAATCTTGTCATGTATGTCCTGACCGGAAATTATAAAGCCGATCAGGTTCATGTCCCTGCACTGCTTGAACGGTTGGGGAAGTAACGTGATTTCTTTGGTATGGACCCCCTTTATTCCAGAAATTTGGCTGATCGTAGCTGCGTTCCTGTTGTTCGTGCCGGTTCTCGCCATGATCCTTCAGCGGCAACGCGGTGCGTATTTTCGAGGATTGGGTGTGCTGGCGTTGCTTGCTGCTCTCGGCAACCCATCCATTGAGGTCGAAAACCGCGAGCCTTTAAAAGATATTGTGGCTCTTGTTGTTGATCATACCGGATCGCAATTCCTATCGATCCGGAAGGAACAGACGGAAGCGGCTCTTGCTGAGCTTAAGAAGCGGCTGGCGGGGCTTTCGAATGTGGACGTAAGGACGATCGAGGTGAAGGATTCGAGCGATGATGGCACGCGGGCCTTTACGGCCTTGCAGCAGGGCCTAGCCGATGTTCCACCGGAGCGGCTTGGCGGTGTGGTCATGCTGACGGACGGCGTGATTGATGATGTTCCGAAATCGCTTGATGCCTTGGGTTTTCGTGCGCCTGTTCATGCGTTTATTACCGGTTATGAAGGCGAGCGAGATAGGCGGATTGAACTCGTCGATACGCCGCAATTCGGAATTGTGGGCAAGGACCAGTCGATCCGGATTCGGGTGACGGATCCCGGTAGCGACAAACCGGTGGCGGTCTCCGTTCGCCGCGATGGCGTTGCGATGGCGGGCGGTATGGCACAGCCCGGTTCGCTGATAACCATTCCCGTTAAAATCGACCATGGCGGGCCGAATGTGATTGAGATTGATGCGGAGGCGGCACAGGGCGAACTCACCACAGTCAACAACAAAGCTGTCATTACGGTGGAAGGCATTCGTGATCGATTGAAGGTTCTTCTGGTATCTGGCGTGCCGCATCCCGGTGAGCGGACCTGGCGTAACACTTTAAAATCCGACGCGAATGTTGATTTGGTCCATTTCACGATTTTGCGACCACCCGAGAAGCAAGATGGGACACCGATCAATGAGCTATCGCTGATTGCTTTTCCGACGCGGCAATTGTTTGAAACCAAAATCGCGGAATTTGATCTCATCATTTTTGATCGCTATGCCGATGTGGCTATTTTGCCGCCCGCCTATTTCGGCAATATTGTGAATTATGTCCGAAAGGGTGGGGCTTTGCTGATTGCCGCCGGTTCGGAATTTGCGGGCCCTGAAAGCCCGGCGGAGACGCCGCTGCGTGCCTTGTTGCCTGCTTTTCCGGATGGCGAGGTGATCGAGCGCCCGTTTCTGCCGCGCATCACGGAACTTGGGCGACGCCATCCGGTAACGCGGGATTTGTCGGGTGGCGATAGCGAGCCGCCGAAATGGGGGGAATGGACGCGGCAGATTTCAACCGGCAACATCTCCGGCATGGCGGTGATGAGTGGTGATGCCGATAAGCCGCTGCTGATTTTAAGGCATGAGGGTAAAGGGCGCGTTGCGTTGTTACTCTCTGACCATGCTTGGCTCTGGGCGCGGAATTTTCGCGGTGGTGGGCCGCATCTCGATCTTTTACGCCGTCTTGGCCATTGGTTGATGAAAGAGCCGGAGCTTGAGGAAGAAGCGCTCCGTGCACGAAGCGAGGGTGATCGGTTGACGATCGAGCGGCAGACGATGGCGGAAAAGGCCGGTCCTGTGACGCTCATTTCACCCAAAGGAGAAACGCAAGCCTTGACCTTGGAGCCGGTGCGTCCGGGGTTGTGGCAGACAGTTTTGAAACCCAATGAACAAGGGCTGTATCAGGCCGGTGATCGGACGCTTTCGGCGTTCGCGAGCGTTGGGCCTGCCAATCCGCGCGAGTTTCAATCGGTGATTTCAACCCAAGACCACCTTGCTGCATTCATGGCGGCAACGGGTGGGTCGGTTCGCCGATTATCCCTTCATTCTGGCGATGCGCCGCGGGTTCCGACCCTTCTTTCCTTGAATGACGGCGCTCGGTTTTCGGGGGCAGATTTCATCGCCTTCCGCAAAACCGATAGCGCGATTGTGTTGGGCATGAGTCTTTGGCCGATTTTCGCAGGCGCCGCTGGACTTTTACTCCTAGCAGCGGGATTGCTGGCAAGCTGGCTCGGCGAGGGGCGCGGATTTTTCAGGCAGCAGACGCGCGCTTGACGCCGCTGATACGGCCTTTCACATCGGTCAAGGCATCATCGACGAGTTCGAGAACAAGCAGGCGGCGTGGGTCGACGGGGCCGGGCATTTCAACGCGTTCGAATGGCATGACCCTAAAACCGGCGCGGCTATAGAAGGGCTCATCGCCTACCAGAAAGATCAAGCGATGGCCTTCGCTTTTCGCCGTTTCAACCGAGCGGCCAACAAGGCTCATGCCGATTCCGATGGAGGAGAACGCCTGTTCGACGGCGAGCGGTCCTAACAACAAGGCCTCTGTGCCGCCAACCACAATGGGGGTCAAACGGATCGAGCCAACAATCAAAGTGCCAACCAGTGCTACAAAGGACAAGGTTGGCAAGGGGTCAACCCCTTCACGCAGGCGATAGGCGGTTTTGGCGAAACGCCCGGGGCCGAAAGCGCGCTCGTGCAGTTTGTCGATGGCAGCTGCATCGGCTGCATGCTCGTGGCGAATGGCGATTGGAATATCGGAGATGGCAAGATCAGGTTTTGGAAGATCGGACATGGTTCTTAACTCTCGGCGGAGGCTTTAGTGCCCCTCTCAGGATGGATCGTTAGCGTTGCAAAATTGCAGGCCACAGCGTTCAGGACGAAAGTGCCCTGTTCGACATCATCCTCGTCGCGAAATTGATGGAGTTAAGTACAAACCGTTCATGAAAAAACTCTTAGCATGAAGATTTGCGGTCGTCCATGTGCTCAGTTTTGGAGCCAAACTTACTGCCGCGCCGCATTTTTGGATCAGGCTATTCTCATTCAAGGCTTGATCCTGAGCCGGAGCGTGGCACAAAGGACGCATCATCGCTTACCGGAGAAATACCATGCTGGACCGCCCAACGACCAAAGAGGCTTGGATTGCGCGAGCCCGTGCGACCGTTCCAGAAGGACGGGCCTTTATCAATGGCCTGTATGTGGCGGCAAAATCGGGCAAAACCTTCGATAAAATCTCGTCGATGGATGGATCGGTGGCTGGCCAAGTCGCCGATTGTGATGCGTCCGACATTGATGCGGCGGTTAAAGCCGCGCGTTTGGCATTTGAGGATGGGCGGTGGCGGGATCTGCCTGCTACGGAAAAAAAGCGCATCATGCTGCGTTTTGCGGCGCTGATTGAAGCGCATAATGACGAGATTGCGGTGCTCGAGACGCTGGATGTCGGTAAAGTCATCGGTAATTCGCTGAGCGTCGATGTGCCGGCCTGCCATAAATGCATCCAGTATTACGCCGAACTCGCCGACAAGATGTATGACGAAATCGCGCCGATAAGCCCGATGGATATGGTGCAAATTCGTAAAGAGCCGCTTGGCGTGGTGGGCGCGATTGTGCCGTGGAATTATCCGCTGATTATTGCAGCTTGGAAAATTGGTCCGGCATTGGTGGCGGGTAATTCGGTTGTCTTGAAACCCGCCGAGCAATCGCCTTTCGCCTCGCTCTATTTGGGCAAACTCGCAAAGGAAGCCGGTATTCCGGACGGTGTGTTGAACATTGTTCCGGGCTTTGGCGAGAAGACCGGCAAGCCTTTGGCGTTGCATATGGATGTCGATATGATCGCGTTTACCGGCTCCACCGAAGTCGGCAAGCTGATGATGCGCTATTCGAGCGAGAGCAACATTAAGCGCGTGGCGTTGGAACTTGGCGGCAAGAGCGCGCAAATTGTCATGGCGGATGCTGATCTCGATAAAGCGGCGGAGGCGATTGCTTGGTCGATTTATTACAACCAAGGCCAGACCTGCCACGCGGGTTCCCGCGTTGTCGCCCATCGCTCGATCAAGGATCGATTGATCGAAAAGATTGCAGCGGTCGCCAAAGCGCAAATTCCGCAGGGCCATTCGTTTGATCCCAACGCGCAGATGGCGGCTATGGTGGAGAAGAAGCAGATGGAGCGGGTGCTTGAATACATCGCGATTGGCGAGAAAGAGGGAGCGCGTGTCGCGCTCGGCGGTAAACGGGTACTCGAAGAAACGGGCGGTTATTACGTTGAGCCGACGATTTTCGACAATGTGAAGCCCGATATGCGGATTGCGCAGGAAGAGATTTTCGGGCCCGTTTTGGCGGTAATTCCGTTTGATACGGAGGAGGAAGCGGTTCGCATCGCCAATGGCACGATTTTCGGCCTCGGCGGCTCGGTTTGGACCAAGGATATGAACGTCGCGCATCGGGTTTCATCTGCCATTCGCGCGGGAACGGCGTTTGTGAATTGCTACGACAAATCCTCGCCGGTCACGCCGTTTGGTGGGTTCAAGCAATCCGGCTTCGGCCGCGACCGCTCGCCCCATGCGGTTGATAAATATATGGATTTCAAGACGATTTGGACGGTTTATGAGGGGTGAGGGTGTAGGGCGTAGGGTTTAGAAAGTAGTGCCACGACCCAAACCCTACACCCCACGCCCTAAACCCTAAGCCCTACACCCTAAGAAAGTGCGCCCCATGCCCATCAAAATCACCAGCATCGAAATCACCAACCACCGCCTACCGCTCGACCCTCCATTTCATGCCAGTTGGGACACACAGCCGCGGCGGCATTTTGATGCTTGTATTGTGCGCGTGCATACCGATGCGGGGCTGACCGGTGTAGCGTCGGGGGATTTCATGGTCGGTTTTGCGGGCCACGAACATTTGTTTATTGGCCAAGACCCGATGCAGATTGAGCGGCATTATCGGATTTTGAGCAATATCCAGTTTCATTATGGAAGATGCTGGCCGCTTGATTTAGCACTATGGGATTTGGCGGGTAAAATTACCGGGCAACCGGTGTGGAAGCTCTTAGGCGGTCTTTCCAATTCCGTTCGGGCCTATGCGTCTTCCGGTACCTTGCGGGCGCCGGAGGCTTTGGCCGATGCGTCGGAGAAATATCTCGCTGAAGGTTTCAAGGCGCTAAAAATCCGCTTTCACCGCGGCGATTGGCGCGCCGATATCAAGGCGCTTGAAGCCGTGCGCGCGCGGATTGGCAACAAGCTCGATCTGATGGTCGATTGCAACCAAGGCTGGCGGATGTCATGGGATGCTTATGCCTCGTGGTCGCTCAAGGACGCCATTCCGGTGGCGCGGGAATTGGAGCGGCTTGGCGTCTATTGGATGGAAGAGCCCTTGCACCGCTCGGACCGTGAGGGCATGCGGCGTTTGCGGGAGATGGTCGATGTCCGCATCGCTGGCGGCGAGATGACGCGCGAGCTCTACGAGTTTCGTGATTTGATCCGAGATGGCTGTTTGGATGTTGTCCAACCGGACGCGGCGCTCGTTGGCGGTATCACCGGTTTGCGCCGTGTGGCGGCTTTGGCGCAGGAAAACAATGTCGTTTTCACGCCTCATACCTGGACCAATGGCATGGGCGTGGTAGCCAATGCGCATTTAACGGCGGGGGTGGCCGACGCGCCCTTCCTCGAAATGCCGTATGATCCGCCAGAGTGGAGCCTCGATCGGCGCGATTACATGATGGAAAACCGTCTTGGCGTTGATAAAGACGGTATGGTTGTCTTGAGCGATGCGCCCGGCATGGGTTACACTCTCGATGAGGAAAGGCTCGCCGCTACTCGGATGGGTTGAGCCGACCATAACGGGAGTAGGGGCGTGGATCGTAAATGGTTGCCGTTGAATGCATTGCGGGCCTTTGAGGCTGCAGGCAAACATTTGAGTTTTACGGCTGCCGCCAATAGCCTTACTGTGGCGCAAAGCGCTGTCAGCCGACATGTGATCGTGCTTGAAAATTTTCTGGGTGTGCCGCTGTTTGAGCGTCGGCCGCAGCAATTGGTGTTGACCGAGGCCGGGCAACATCTTTTGCCCGTGGTGACAAAAAGCTTTGACCGGATTGATCAGGCGCTTACCGATATCATCAAAGAAGGTCGCTCACCGCGCAGGGCGTTGAAGGTTTCGCTGCCTGCGACCTTTGCGCATCAGCTTGCGGTGCCAATTTTGAAGGATTTCCGGGCGGAACATCCCGGTGTCACGCTCGATATTGAATCCGATATGGGGCACGGGCTTGAGACCGAGGCGGATGTGGCCGTGGTGTTCAGCGAGCCTTCGGTTAGCGATACGGTGCTTGACCTTTTGTGGATGGAGCGGCTTTCGATCCTCTGCCATCCGACCGTGGCGGCAAAGGCGGATCGCGATGATCCGGCAAGCTTTATTGAAACCAACGATCTTTTGCACATGAAGCTAGATAACCGTTCACGGCATCACCAATGGGATTTGTTTGCGCGCGGTATTGGGCGGCCTGATCTCGATGTCGATCGGGGGCTTGTGTTCGATACCTCGCGGCTGGTGGTACAATATGCGTTGTCTGGCGAAGGCTTAGCGCTTGTAGACCCGATGTTGTTCAAAGCTGAGATCGACGCGGGGCTATTGGTGAGCCCCTTCGATATTGTGGTGGATGGTGGCTATGGCTATTACCTCTCCACCCATCCCGAAGATTTAAACGATGAGGCCGTGGCGCTGTTCCGCTCTTGGCTGATCAACCGGTTTGCCGCGCATTTGGCCGATGGTCCAACCTCCCGATTAAAAGGACCAGTCGATGCCGTCACCCGAGCGGGTTCACCGTTTAGGGCCTGATAGGCTTTCATCAATTTGAGTTTTGGTAGGTTCGTCATGGCGCGCAATTCCCTGTTTCATCCTGACTTCAAAGCGAAGCCCTTTTGGTGGGATGCTTATGAGCCTCGTCCCTTGCCTGAAATTGAGCTGCCGAAAGAAGCGCGTGTTGTTATTGTTGGCGCAGGCTATGCAGGGTTATCCGCCGCTTTGGAACTTCATAAAAGCGGTATTGAATGCATTGTGCTTGATGCCAATGAGCCGGGTTATGGCGGATCAAGCCGCAATGGTGGAATGGTGTCGGGCGGGGTGAATGTTGGCAAGCGCTACATGGCGAAAGCCATGTCGCCGGATGAAGCTGCCCCCTATCTCAACGATGCCGCCGATGCGTTTAGCCATATTGAGGCATTGATCGAGCGCGAGAAGATTGAGTGCAACTGGACGAGGTCTGGCTATTTCCTCGGTGCATGGTGCAAGAGCCATTATGACAGTATGGCCAGCAAAATGGACACGCTTAACGAGAACGCGCAGTCGGAGGCCTATCTGGTACCGCCGGAGCGGCAACGCGAAGAGATTGGCTCAGATTATTACCGCGGCGGAATGGTGATTGGCCGGGCGGCGATTATTCATCCGGCCCTGTATTTCAAGGGTTTGTTGGATTTGTGCACGGGGCGGGGCATTCGCATCGCGTCCAAAACGCCAGTGAATAAACTAACGCCATCGGGATCACACTGGACGGTTGAAACACCGCGCGGATCAATCAAGGCGGGTGATGTGATCATTGCCACGAATGGGTATACGGGCGACGTAACGCCGCAATTCAAACGCCGTGTTGTGCCCGTTGGCTCCTACATCATTGCGACCGAGGAATTGCCGCCAGAAATTGCTGCCTCGCTTAGCCCTAAAAACCGCTCGATTGCCGATACCCGCCGCGTGCTGACCTATTACCGGATGTCGCCGGACGGGAAGCGCCTGATTTTCGGCGGTCGCGCCAAATTCGGCCATACCGACCCGGTTGAAACGGCCAGCATTCTTTATGAATTTATGACCGATCGCTACCCGCAGCTTAAAGGCGTCTCCATTACCCATGCATGGACGGGCAATGTCGCCTTCACGCTCGATGAAATGCCGCATATGGGCAAGATGGATAATCTCCATTTTGCCCTAGGGTGCAACGGCTCGGGTGTTGCGATGATGAGCTATCTCGGCCATCAAACCGCTCGTAAGATCGCGGGCTTTTCCAACAAAATCTGCGCCTTCGACCAGCCGGAATTTCCGGATCATCCAATGTATACTGGCTCGACCTGGTTTTTGCCGTGGATTGGGCGGTATTTTAGGACACGAGATTGGATGGATCGGCGGTTGGGGTGATGGGGGCTTATTTATTGCCTCGGATCAGCTAACCCAATGATTAACGCAAGTTTTTGATCCAAGGCAGCGAGAGACTTTTGGTCCAATTGACCTATTGGATCCCGGCATTTCAAACGCGGAAAGGCCATAATTTTCTCAATCATGATTTGTGAAGGCATGCGCAAGCCGTTTAACGCATCTGGCAATACCGTTTGCCGATAAAGTGATGCCTCAATCAAATCTGTTGTCATAAGAGCGATCAGGACACTGTCTGATCCAATCAATGCGTCCGATTGAATAAGGACTGCGGGGCGAGGTTTGCCGTAATCGCCCGATGGCGCTACGAGAACGACGTCACCACGTTTCATGGATCAGGCCAATCAAAATTTTGCTCAATAAAGTTCTGGGCGTCAAGATCGCTTGCTGATCCACGGATCAGCGCCGCTTGTCGATTGGCTTCTGCTTGAAACAACTCTGCGGAGGTATCGGGCACCCAAATGCGCAAAAGCTTCAGGCCGCTTTTCTGGCGCAAATCGCGATAGCGTTGGAATTTCGATAGTCCATCGTCCTGCTTGGGCCGTGCCATCAGAGACTCCTATGTCGGAAACCATGAGTATCTCTATCAGATATAGTAGCGCGCGACTATTTTAAATTCAGCTTCTTCAAAATTGGATCGCACTCTTTTCGAATGATCCGTGGCCAACGCACTCGACTTAACGTCGCTCTGCAATTCTAAAAACCTCATTTCGCTCGCGTTTGCCAACGGCCACAACGAGAACAACAATTTCTCGGTCGTTCACTTCATACACCAGCCGATATCCTGCACTGCGCAGCTTGATTTTATAGCGCTCTTTTGCCCCATGCAGTCGTGCCGAAGGGATTTTGGGGTTCTCTAAACGCTCGGCCAATTTTGTCTTGAATTGCTCACGCGTCATTGCGTCGAGCTTGCGCCACTCTTTGAGCGCTTCATCCAGAAATGCCAGTTCATAACTCATCCAGCGTGACCTTGTGGATGGCTTGACCTTGGCGCTCATCGGCAATGGCGTTGAGTTCGAGGTCCTCTATCCGCTCCAACATAGCCTCATAGGCTTTGGCCGGGACGCAATAAAAGGCGGGCTCGTTGCGGTTCAAAATGGCGACCGGAAATCCCTCACCGGCCGCGACGGTTCCCATTGGGTTTTTCTTGAGTTCCGAAATGCTGGCTGTTGTCGCGACGAGGATATAATGTGCCATGAGAAACTCCATAATTCGTATTCTAAATAGCACTTAAAACAGGTCTTTTTAAGATATGCTGCACCATCAGCCCCCCCTTTCCCGATAGCCCTATCCAAAAAAAAGGCGATGCGGAAAGGGGTCTGTCGGCTAGGTTCCTGATGAGATAATAAAGGCTGCCTTAGGCTGCGATGTCGACCCGGAGATGAGACAATGAAGACGAGTGCAAAAGTAGTGGTGATTGGCGGCGGCGTTGTCGGTTGTTCGGTGCTCTATCATCTCACCAAAGCGGGTTGGACCGATGTTATGCTGATCGAGCGGGCGGAGTTAACCGCGGGCTCCACCTGGCACGCGGCTGGTGGTTTTCATACGCTAAACGGTGATCCGAATGTCGCCAAGCTCCAGCAATATACTGTTGAGCTTTATAAAGAGATTGAAGAACTCTCCGGCGTCGCATGTGGTTTGCATCTGACCGGCGGCGTGATGCTGGCCGGTACCGAGGACCGGATGGATTGGCTGAAAATGGCCCATGCCAAAGGTCGTTATCTTGGGATGCACACCGAAATCATCTCGGCTGCAGAAGCCAAGAAGCGAATGCCGCTGATCGACGAGAAGCATTTCGTTGGCGCGATGTATGATCCGTTGGAGGGGCATCTTGACCCTTATGGCACCACGCATGCTTACGCTAAATCGGCTAAAATTAACGGCGCTGAAATCGTGGTTCGCAACCGCGTGTTGGAATTGAACCAACGCGAAGACGGCACTTGGGATGTTGTAACCGAGCAGGGCACCGTGCATGCCGAGCATGTGGTGAATGCGGGCGGATTATGGGCGCGCGAAGTGGGCCGCATGGTGGGCTTGGAACTGCCGATTCTTGCCATGGAACACATGTATCTGTTGACAGACGATATTCCGGAAGTCGCCGAGGCCAATAAGGCAACGGGCAAGGAAGTCATCACCGCGCTTGATTTCGAAGGTGAAATCTACACCCGTCAAGAGCGCGGCGGTATGTTGATGGGGACCTATGAGAAGGCCGCCAAGCCATGGTCGGAGCAGGAGACACCTTGGGATTTTGGCCAGAATTTGTTGGAGCCTGATCTTGACCGTATTGCGCCAGAATTGGAAGTCGGATTCGAGCATTTCCCGTCTTACGGCAATACGGGTATCAAGAAGATCATCAACGGTCCCTTTACGTTCGCGCCGGACGGTAATCCGCTGGTTGGTCCGATCCGGGGTTTGAAAAATTTCTGGGTGGCGTGCGGCGTTATGGCCGGTTTTAGCCAAGGCGGAGGCGTTGGTTTGGCGTTGTCAAACTGGATGGTCAAAGGCGATCCGGGTTTTGACGTTTGGGGGATGGATGTCGCGCGTTACGGCGATTACGCCACGCTCGCCTACACCAATGCCAAGGTACGCGAGAATTATTCGCGCCGGTTCCGCATCCGCTTCCCGAATGAGGAATTGGATGCAGGTCGCCCGTTCCGCACTACGCCGATTTATGACCGGCTGCTAGCTGACAATGCCGTGATGGGCGAAAGCTACGGATTGGAATATCCGCTTTGGTTCGCGCCAAAGGGAATGGACGCGAAAGAGGTGTTCTCGTTCCGGCGCTCGACCGACTTCCCGCATGTCGGCAGTGAGGTTAACCGCGTCCGGAATGGCGTTGGTGTGATGGAAACTTCCGGTTACGCGAAATATCGGGTCACGGGTGAAGGTGCCGAGGCTTGGCTTTCGCAAATGTTGGCTAACAAAATTCCGGCTGAAGGCCGTATGGTTTTGACGCCGATGCTGAATGATAATGGCAAGCTGATCGGCGATTTCACGCTTGCGAAGTTGGGTTCTGAAGAATTCCTGATCATCGGGTCCGGGCCTGCCGAGCAATATCATATGCGGTGGTTTGAGGCGCATTTGCCGAAGAGTGGCGTGCGTATTGAGGCGTTGGGATTGGATATGGTAGGCCTATCGGTGGCGGGCCCGCATTCGCGCGCACTGATGCAGAAGCTGACCTTGCAGGATCTATCGAGTGCGCATTTCCCCTTTATGGGCATTCGCAAAATGGATTTGGGCGCGATCCCGGCCATTGTTGGCCGTGTGACGTTTACGGGTGATCTGGGTTATGAAATTTGGGTAAAGCCAGAATATCAGCGTGCCTTGCTGAACCTGATCTTCAAAGCGGGTGAAGAATTCAATATCGGCCATTTCGGCTTGCGGGCCTTGAACTCAATGCGCTTGGAAAAGAATTTTGGCACTTGGGCGCGCGAATACCGTCCGATCTATGGGCCGATTGAAGGTGGCCTCGGCCGATTTGTTGATTTTAAGAAGAATGACTTTATTGGGCGTGCGGCTGCGGCCGACGAGAAGGCAAGTAGCGGTGCGCTTCGGTTGGTGAGTTTTGTGATTGATGCCAAGGACGCAGATTGCATGGGTGATGAGCCGGTTTGGCACGACGGCAAGGTTGTGGGTTGGATCACGTCCGGCGGCTATGGCCACTCGGTGAAGGCCTCGATTGGTATGGGTTATGTGCCTAAGGAACTGGCCGATAAGACCGATGGGTTTGAAATCGAAATCATCGGCGAACGGCGCAAGGCGACGATTATCCGCGAGGCGCTGTTTGACCCGAAGGGCGAGAAGATGCGGGGGTGAGGAGCGTTTTGCGAAGCAAACGAAAAGGTCCAGTGGACCTTTTCGAGCGACAAATGCCCTGAGATTGAGCGAAGGGCTAGGGGCGTAATTTAGTTCTTGTCCGTCCTTGCGAGGAGCCGAAGGGGACGCGGCAATCCAGCCCATTTTTGAGGCATCAGCTCGATTGCTTCACCTTCGTTCGCAATAACGGCATCAATCAAACAGGCTAGAAACGCTCGATTCCGTGGCCGTTCTGCCAATCGCTTCACCCAAGAGAGTGGCTACCGAAATCGCGCGGATATTGCTGGCGACTTTGACCGCCTCTGTTGGCTGGATTGAGTCGGTGAGAACCAATTCTTTCAACCGCGAGGAGGCGATACGCGCGACCGCGCCGCCGGATAGAACGCCGTGGGTGATATAGGCGTAAACTTCCTTCGCCCCATTGGCGAGCAAAGCGTCCGCTGCATTGCAAAGCGTGCCGCCTGAATCAACGATGTCATCCACAAGGATACAGGAACGGCCGGATACATCGCCGATGATGTTCATCACTTCGGATTCACCCGCCCGTTCGCGGCGTTTGTCGACAATGGCGAGTGGCGCGTCGATGCGCTTGGCCAGCGCGCGGGCGCGCACCACGCCGCCGACATCGGGGGATACAACCATGACATTGGAGGTATCCATGTTGTCCTTGATATCGCGTGCCATGAGGGGGGCGGCGAAGAGGTTGTCGGTCGGGATATCAAAGAAGCCCTGAATTTGGCCCGCATGCAAATCAACGGTCAACACGCGGTCAACACCCGATTGCGTGATCAAATTGGCGACGAGTTTGGCCGAAATGGGCGTACGGGGACCGGCTTTACGGTCCTGTCTTGCGTAGCCGAAATAGGGAATGACAGCCGTAATCCGTTTTGCCGATGCCCTGCGTAGGGCATCGCTGATGATCAAAAGTTCCATCAAATGATCGTTGGTCGGGAACGAGGTCGACTGGATGATGAATACATCTTGGCCGCGGACATTTTCCTGAATTTCGACGAAAATTTCCATATCCGCGAAACGGCGAACCTGAGCTTTAGCCAGTGGAAGCGATAAATACGCCCCGATTGCCTCGGCGAGGGCGCGGTTCGAATTCCCCGCGACGAGCTTGATATCAGCTTTCATGGGGTATTTTCCTCACTCACAACAGGGCTGCACATCCGCCGGAACGGATAATTTTGGGCGACGTCACGGCTCTTAACAGCCGCAGCGCGCCGTCACAATATCGCCACAGAGCAAACCACATAAAACTTGGTGACAGAACTAATTTTGTCGCCCGTGTTTTATCGCCGCATCAGGCCAAGATCATGACCGTTTAGGGCCTCTGCGGCTTTTTCGCCCACCAGATAGGTGCGTCCCAAGCACATAGCGGTCTCCGATGCCGAATCCATCAAGATCATATGCGCGAACATCACCATGCCGGGCTCAATAACCCAGTCATTGTTCTCATAAAACATAGGCCAATCCATCCAACTCGGCGTAAATTTGGCACCGAGCGAATAGCCGCAGGCATTGAGCCTATGCTCGGATAGACCATGGGCATCCAAAATGCGGGTGTGGGCTGAGAACACCTCACCTGCTGTTGCTCCCGGCTTCAATGCCGCCTCACAGGCAAGAAGCGCCTCTTTCGCGGCGGCATGATACGAAATATGGAGCGGATGGGGCTCGCCCACGACCACGGTGCGCATCAACGCGGCATGGTAACGGCGATAGGTGCCAGCAAATTCGAGCGTGATCTGATCGGTTGCATCGAGCTTCCGACGTCCGGATTTGTACCGGCAGAGCAGCGCGTCACGGCCAGAGCCAATGATGAACTCATTGGCCGGATAATCGCCGCCATTGGCGAAGACCGCGTTGTTTTGGGCAGCCAGAATGACACCCTCGTCAGCACCCGGACGAATGGCCTGAATACCCGCCGTGTCGGCTAAATCGGACAAGCGAGCCGCTTCCCGAACATAGACAATCTCAGCTTCTGATTTGATCGCGCGAAGCCGCGTGACGATATCGGACGCATCAACTAGCGTGGCCTGTCCGTCGAATGCGGCTTCAAGCCGCTTGCCGCTGAAATGGCTTAGCCCATAGCTATCAAATTCGACGCCAAGGCGCTTTCCAGCGCCACCAAGGTCCTTTACCATGCCCAACAAATCTAGCGATGGATTGGCGTCCCGTCCGTCTTTCCAGATCCGAATATCTTTTAGAATGGACGTATGCTGGGCTTGGCGCAAATCAGCAGACCGGGTGAGCAGCGCCATTGTGCCGTCAACGCCGACATAAAGGCTTTGAAAAAAGCAGAAGCCGAACGTGTCATAGCCGGTTAGCCAAAACATGCTCTCTTGCTGGAACAAAAGCATACCATCCAGCCCGCGCGCCTCCATGGCGTCAATTAGGCGATGGCGGCGGCGGAAGAACTCGTACTCGTCAAAATGTGTGCTCATGGACCTACTCATAAAGGATTCGCTTTGCCCTGTCAGCGGGACCGGCAACCTATCTTCTATGAAAGGGCAGACCTGTACAATGGGACAGGTTTCAAAATTTATCCACCCGCTATGATGAGGTGAGGAATGGAGACGAGGGACCATCCACGGTTGAGGTCCATTTTCGTATGGGGTTGAACAATGCGTCTAACGTCGGTCGCTCTTTTTCTGTTCGTTGCCGTTTCGCTTGGAGCCTGCGTGACCCGCGGCGTCAATGATATAAGTTCCGATGATGCGGGACAGGCTAAAAAGGTTAAATTCGGCACTGTGATTGCGCAGCATTCCGTTAATATCCGCTCTTCGCCGGATACGGGCGTGAGTGCTGGCGCGTTGGTTGGCGGAGGGTTAGGTGCGGCCTATGGCCGGTCGAATGAAGCGACGCTGGGCGGTATTTTGGCGGGTGCAATTGCTGGAGCCGTTGTTCAAAATGCTCTGGAAACGGGAAATGGCTTTGAATACACAATCGCCTTTGCCGATGGTTCAACGCAAATTCTAGCTCAATTGCAGGGACCGGGAGATCCGATTTTTCAACCAGGTGCCGCTGTGATGGTGGAATTTGGTCCGACCAAGCATAAGATCGTCTCAGCGGCTAATTTACCGGATACGGTTGCCCATCCCAAGGAAGTAAAGGTGGCCGGTGCGCCAAAGCCTTCCAGTCTAAAGGTACAAAGCTGCACCAAGACGAAATCTTTGGATCAAGAGCGCAAAGTGTGTACGGACCAGTGATCAAAGGGGGCGCGGTTTGAAATCCCTCTTTTAACTTGAGGCGGAACATCCTAAATCCGGGGGATGGCGCGCGCCCCGAAATCTCAAAATACTGATTCGTCTCCGGATATGGATCTGCCCGAGGATTTTGACCTTGAGGCGGCCGATCTTGACCTAATTGGTGAGGAAAGCTCGGGCATTGATCTCGATTTTTCGAACGAGGCCGCGCCGCAAAGGCTACGCGCCGGTGTAGAGGTCATTCAGAAAGCACTGAAAACCCTGCCTAACTCGCCTGGCGTTTATCGCATGATCGATGCCGCCGGTGATGTGCTGTATGTCGGTAAAGCTAAGAGTCTAAAAAAGCGTGTTTCTAATTATGCCCGCGGCGTTGGGCACACGAGCCGCATCGCCCGCATGATTGCGGATACGGCCTCTATGGAATTTGTAACCACGGAGACCGAAACCGAGGCGTTGCTGCTTGAAGCCAATTACATCAAACAGCTCAAACCGCGATTCAATGTGCTGCTTCGGGACGATAAGAGCTTTCCGTATATTTTGGTCACGAGCGACCATGTGGCGCCGCAGCTCACCAAGCATCGCGGCGCGCGTAACCGGCAAGGCCAGTACTTTGGCCCGTTTGCCAGTGTTTGGGCGGTTAATCGTACCATTACAGCGCTCCAGCGGGCCTTTTTGCTAAGGACCTGCACCGATTCTTATTATGAGAACCGGACGCGGCCTTGTCTGCTCTATCAAATCAAGCGCTGCGCTGGACCCTGCACGGGCGAGATTGACCCGGTGGGCTATCAACGGCTCGTGACCGAGGCGCGGGATTTTCTTTCGGGTAAAAGCCAAGCGGTAAAGGCGCGGCTGGGGCAGGACATGCAGGCGGCCGCCGAGGCGCTTGAATTTGAAACGGCAGCGCGAATCCGGGACCGGTTGGCCGCTCTTTCCGCCATCGTTTCGACGCAAGATATCAATCCACAATCGGTGGAAGAGGCGGATGTGTTCGCGCTGCACGAGGAAGCCGGGCAGTTTTGCATTGAGGCGTTTTTCTTCCGCAATTTCCAGAATTGGGGCAACCGCGCCTATTTTCCGAAAGCGGATCGGACGATTGCTCCAGAAGAAGTGCTCGGGCAGTTTGTTGCCCAATTTTATGACGATAAACCCGCGCCGCGCTTGGTTCTTCTCTCGCATGAGGTCGAGGAGATGGAGCTTTTGGGTGAGGCGCTTTCGCTGCGTGCGGGGAATAAGATTGAGGTCGCTTGTCCCAAGCGGGGCGAAAAACGTGATTTGGTTGAACACGCAGGCAGCAACGCGAAGGAGGCGCTATCCCGCCGCCTTTCCGATACCGCTTCGCAAAAGCAGCTTTTGGTCTCGCTGGGGCAGGCCTTCGGGCTCGAAAAGCCGCCGCGCCGTGTCGAGATTTACGACAATTCGCACATAATGGGAACAAATGCGGTTGGTGCTATGGTGGTGGCGGGCATGATGGGCTTTTCGAAGCCGCATTATCGGATCTTCAACATTAAATCGACTGATATTACGCCGGGCGATGATTTTGGCATGATGCGCGAGGTTTTAACCCGCCGCTTCGCGCGGCTCCAGAAAGAAGCGTCGCAGGAAGCCCCCGCCACCGACGAATCGCGCGACGACGCGATGCCGGAATGGCCCGATCTTGTGCTGATTGACGGCGGCCGCGGTCAATTGGAGGCGGCCAAAACGGTGATTGCTGAATTGGGGATCGAAGGCGTGCCGTTGGTTGGCGTCGCCAAAGGGCCAGATCGGGACGCGGGCCGGGAGACTTTTTTTGTGCCGGGTCGCGACCCGTTTAAGCTCGCGCCTCGTGATCCGGCGTTGTATTTTATTCAACGATTACGCGATGAGGCGCATCGGTTTGCGATTGGTACGCACCGCGCGCGACGTAAAAAAGATTTCACCAAGAATCCCTTGGATGAAATTTCCGGCATTGGCCCGCAACGCAAGCGCGCTTTACTTTTACATTTTGGCACTGCTAAGGCGATTTCCCGCGCCTCTTTGGAGGATTTAACCAAGACGCCGGGGGTAAATGAGGCGACCGCTAAGGCCGTTTACGATTTTTTCCATGATGGCGGTCGGTGAACCGCGATCGATTTGCCCTTTCTCGGTTGACGGGTTGGATCGCGATATGCTTCGACATGAATCATGATGCAGCCCACTCAACGCAAACGACTTGGCCCTTTCACGATCCCGAACATCTTGACCTATGGTCGGGTAGTCGCCGTACCGGTTGTCGTTGCCTGTATGTTTTGGCCGGAAGAGTTCTGGATGCGGTGGGTGGCGTTCGCCGTTTTTGCGGCCGCCGCGATCACGGATTTTTTTGACGGCTATCTGGCGCGGATTTGGGAGCAACAATCCTCGCTTGGGCGGATGCTTGATCCGATTGCCGATAAATTGCTGGTGGCAGCAAGCCTGATGATGCTGGTCGCCGACCATACGATCCATGGTTGGTCGATTTGGGCGGCGATTGTTATTCTGAGCCGGGAAATTCTCGTTTCCGGGCTACGAGAATTTTTGGCGGAATTGCGCGTTAGTGTTCCGGTTTCCACCATCGCTAAATGGAAGACGACACTGCAATTGATTGCGGTTGGTTTTTTGATCGTTGGCAATGCGGGTGAAGTTATCTTGTCCTATAATGTCGCTATCGGTACTACGCTTTTGTGGGTGGCGGCCCTTTTGACGCTTTATACGGGCTACGATTATTTCAAGGCGGGGATCCGTCATGTGGTTGATCTCGATGAGTGAGATAAAACTCGTTTATTTTGCCTGGGTCCGCGAGCGGATTGGCTTGGCGGAAGAGCGCGTCAGCGTGCCGGATGAGGTTAAGACCGTTGCGGAATTGGCTGGATGGCTTCAGACGAGGGGCGAGGAATATGCGCATGCCTTTGAAAACCCGGCGGTCGTTAGGGGCGCGATTGACCGAAAGCATGTGAAGCCGGGTGCGCTAATCGCGGGTGCGAGCGAGATTGCGTTTTTCCCGCCTATGACGGGCGGTTGAGCCGATATGTTGCCGCTTCTGACCGTTCGTATCCAGTCGGAACCGTTTGATGCGGCAGCCGAGATTGAGGCCTTGTCACGCCTTGGCGAAGATGTTGGGGCGGTCACGAGCTTTACAGGCTTTTGCCGGAGCGAAGGCGGACGGTTGGCAGCGCTTGAGCTTGAGCATTATCCGGGGATGGCGGAAGAGGAGATCGGCTCGGTTGTGGCAGAAGCCGTGAGCCGCTGGCCGCTGTATGGGGTGACCGTTATTCACCGGCACGGCGTTATGCGGCCCAGTGACGGCATTGTGTTGGTTGTAACGGCTTCTTCCCATCGCACGGCGTCGTTCGAAGCGGCCAATTTCGTCATGGATTATTTGAAGACGCGCGCGCCGTTTTGGAAGAAAGAGCATCGCGTTGATGGTAGCTTAGGCGATTGGGTTGACGCCAAAATTGAGGATGATCGGTTGGCCACCCGCTGGAAATTGGATGCGTGACCCTTTTTTGAACGTTAGGCACTGCCCATATAAGGGCTAGTGGATTTCGATCCGAGGATGAACCTATGAGCCCGATGCCGTTTTTGCGTGCGAGTTTTGCCTTTGTCTTGGTTACATTAATTACGTTTGCGAGCATTTCGGCGGCGGATGCCCGAGCGGGTTCAGGATTTTCGAGTGGCAGCCGGGGTAAATTTACCTTTTCTCCGCCGCCTTCAACGCCAACGGCCCCTTTTACCGCCCAGCCGATGCAGCGTTCCTACACGCCGCAATCACCATCTCCGAGCTATGCGCCTTCTTATGCACAGCCTGCTTTTGCCAATCGCGGTTTTTTTGGCGGCGCTGGCGGGTTTGGTACCGGCTTTCTTGGCGGCATTTTAGGCGCTGGCCTCGTCGGTATGTTGTTTGGCCATGGATTTTCGGGCGGTTTAGGCGGCGGCATGTCCATCTTTGGACTGCTCATTCAAATCGCTTTGATCTATTTCGTCGTTAAGTTCGTGATGGGCTATTTTTCACGGCGCGTTGCGCCTGCAGGGTTTGGGGCAGGACCTAGCATGGGTGCGTCGACTTCATTTGCCAGTGGTCCATCGACGCCGGCAATTCGGCAGGTTGAGATTGGGCCGGAAGAGTTTGCGGCGTTTGAGCAGCGGCTCTATTCGATTCAAGAAGCCTATAGCCGTGAGGACCTTGAAGGTCTCCGGCGGATAGCCACGCCCGAAATGGTGGCTTATTTTGCTGAGGATCTTGCGCAAAACGCGGGTCGCGGTACCGTTAATCGCGTATCGCAGGTCACATTGCTACAAGGTGATCTTTCCGAGGCTTGGGGCGAGGGTGCGGTGGATTATGCGACCGTTGCCATGCGATTCTCGTTGATTGACGTGACCTATGAGCGGGCAACCGATCGTGTCGTGGCGGGTGATGCGGTGACGCCGCAGCAGGTAACGGAGCTTTGGACGTTCCGTCGCGATGGCAGCGGACCCTGGATGCTATCGGCCATTCAGCAGACGGGTCGATAAACTACCTCATAATTTTCTTGGCGTATTAACGCATCGACAACCATGACGCGGCATAGTCGCATTATGGGCACACCGTCGATCAAACGTTTTGTAACGCTGGCTTCCTTGTTGCTCCTTGTTGGATGCGGCATGCGGTTTGATAGTCGTGCGCCTTGGCGCGACGAGGTTGAGGCGCGGTGTCTTTCATCGGGTGCGGTAAAAGTTTCCGCCTATGTTGAGCCGATGAGCCGGATTGATGGTCCGGGCGCGTGTGGTTTACAGCAACCCTTACGCGTGAGTGCGCTGGCGGGTGGAACGGTTGGACTGACGAGCCGTGCAACACTTTCCTGCCCAGCGCTTTCGAGCGTTGACCGCTGGTTGGCGCAGATCGTTGAGCCTGCTGCGATGTTGTACTATCGGCAGCATGTGACAGGCCTGTCCGTCGGCTCCTATTCGTGCCGCAATCAAGATAGCAAATGGATCGCAAATATCTCGGAGCATGCTTTTGGCAATGCGGTCGATGTCATGGGGTTCAAATTTTCTGACGGACGCAGCATGAGCGTTGTGAATGGCTGGAAGGGTGACGCTCGCGATCAGGCCTTTCTGCGAGAAATTGCGGTGGGGGCGTGCGATTATTTCACAACCGTGCTTGCGCCGGGTTCAGACTCGTATCACGCCAACCACATTCATATCGATCTCGCCCGCCATGATGCTGCCTTTCAACGCCGTGTCTGCCAGCCGAAGTTGAACTTTGCGCGGCGGATACAAGCGCGTCCCGATGCCAGCAAGATTGCGGGTGTGAATTATACCCCATCAAATGGGGATGCTTCCGATGTCCAGATGGCTACGGTGCAGGCACCGAATGGGGGTCCGTTGGCGGCACCGCTTCCACCGATCCGTCCGATTGATCCAAAGACGCTCGCTCTGCTGCCGCCCGAGCCGGATGCCGCGGATGATGGTGACTTTAAGGGCGTTTATTGAGCCTTTTGACGGTTTAGGGCTTCCAATCTCCATCTCTCTGCGTTCACATCTTCTACTGTCCTATTAGACAGGGGCGCAAGTGGTCTGAAATGTGCGATGATAACTACTTCGAAGGTATTATATTCGGAGAAAAGTCATGATTCGCCGACTTCTTTGCATTCTTTATGTCGTTTTGATTTCGACCCCGGTTTTTGCCCAAGCAAAGGGCGAGCAAAAGGGCGCTGCGCCCGGTACATTTGATTTTTATGTTCTGGCCCTGTCTTGGTCGCCGACCTATTGCGCCAATGGGGGTGATAAACGCAGCCCGGCACAATGCCAGGTGGGCGCAGCGAAAGATTTTGTATTGCACGGATTATGGCCGCAATTCGATAAGGGCTATCCAACGGAATGCGCTACTGATCAGAAGGACATACCGAAATCGGTGCTTGAGACGGCGTATCGGCTCTATCCGGATAATCGTCTTGCCGAGCGTGAATGGAAACGCCACGGTACGTGTACGGCGCGGGCACCAGCCGATTATCTGGCCGATGTCACTGCAGCGCGTGAGCGTTTAAAGATACCCACCGTTTTTCAGAAGCCAAAAAGCGAGCTCTCGCTGTCTCCAACGGATATCGAAAAGGCATTTATGGATGCCAATTCAGGCCTTGCCTCCACCATGATGGCCGTTTCTTGCAAAAAGACGACCTTGCAGGAAGTGCGCATCTGCTTCACAAAGGATCTCAAAAGTTTTCGCGCGTGCCCGGAAATTGATGCTGGAAGTTGCCGCGTCAAGAGCGTGACAATGCCTCCCGTTCAATGAGTGTGTTGGTCAACGTGCGGTCATAAGAACATTGCGTGGTTGGCCATGAATTATCGACACGTCTATCATGCCGGCAATTTTGCCGATGTACTAAAGCACGCCATTCTGGCGCGTTGCCTGACGCATCTTAAAGCAAAAGAGGCTGCGTTTCGGGTGATTGATACGCATGCTGGTATAGGTTTTTATGACCTTCGTGGCGAGGCGGCATCCAAGACGGGAGAATGGCAGGACGGAATCGGCCGGCTTTTGACCGCAGACATGCCGCCTGAGATCTCTGAGCTGCTTGATCCTTATCTTCAAGCCGTCAAAGCGCTCAAGGCCTTTAAAGGGGGTGATTTCTACCCCGGTTCACCGGAAATCGCGCGACAGATGACACGTGCCGAAGACCGGATGATATTTGTTGAAAAGCACCCGCACGATGCAAGAAAACTCGCGGAATCGTTCAGTTTTGATGGCCGGGCAAAAATTTTAGAACTCGATGGGTATACCGCGTTAAAAGCCTATGTGCCGCCCAAAGAGCGACGTGGCCTTGTTCTGATCGATCCGCCCTTTGAGGAGCGTGACGAGTTTCAGGTTCTTTTGCAAAGCTTTATTGCTGCTTATCGAAAATGGCCTACGGGGATGTATCTCCTCTGGTATCCGGTGAAAAACCGTGAGGAAACCAAACGGTTTTTGGTTGGGCTTTCCGAGGC